>JANPIT010000709.1:0-5683 GCA_031425115.1 Opitutaceae bacterium
TCTACGCGCTGAAGACGGAGGGTTTCGCGCCCGAGTGGTGCGGGACGGGGCGCGCGGGGCTCGCGGCGTTGGCGGTGAAACCCTTTGCTTTGGTGGTGCTCGATGTGGGCCTGCCGGATGGCAGCGGGTTCGATGTGTGCAAACAGATCCGCGCCCGCTCGGCGGTGCCGGTGCTCTTCCTCACCGCGCGGAACACTGAGCTCGACCGTGTGCTCGGGCTTGAGCTGGGCGGCGACGATTATCTCGCGAAACCGTTCAGCCCCCGCGAGCTCACGGCTCGGGTGAAGGCGATTCTTCGCCGCACCCATGCCGGCGCGCCAGGTGCGGCAGGGGCGACGAGTGGGGTTGGTCCAGCGGTTGGACAGGGATCAGGCGCGAAGCCCGATGAGGTTCCAGCCGCGGAGCGGACGGGGTTCGTGGTCGATGAAGGACGGTGTCGAGTGCTTTTTCACGGCGTGGCGTTGGATCTCACCCGCTATGAATACCGCTTGTTGAAAACGCTGGTCGCGCAACCCGGCCGGGTTTTCTCGCGTGATCAGCTGATGACGGCGGTTTGGGAGGAACCGGGCGCGAGTCTCGATCGCACCGTTGATGCGCATATCAAGACGCTGCGCGCCAAGCTGCACGCTGTCGCGGCGGACGCCGACCCGATTCAGACGCATCGGGGACTTGGATACTCGCTGCGGGAGACGCGCTAGTGGGCACGTGATGAAAATCCGCACGGCCATCTTTGGCGTGTATGTTGCCGCATCGGCGTTGGGCTTTTTGGCGATGATGGCGTTTGTGTTGCGCGACGTGCAGCTGCGTTACGTCGAGTCGATGCGGCGGACGCTGGGGGACACCGCAGCCTTCCTCGCGGTGTTTGTGGCGTCGGATTCACCGGGCGAGCACGTGTGGGCGCAGAAACTCGCGACGCTGCCGCCCAATGCGGAGCTGCTCCGCGTGTTCGCGTGCGATCCCGAAGGGCGCGTGATTTTCGATTCAGCGCACAGCCGCGACCTCGGGCAGCGCTACACGTGGCCGATGCGCGGGGGTGGTCCGGCCGCTTCGGAAAATTATACCGTGTCCAACGTCGCAGAGATTGACGGTGAGCTGCGGGTGGCAGCTCCGGTGCGCGTCGCCGGAAAATTAACGGGCTGGGTGGGCGTCGGTCGGCCACTCGCCTCAGTCGCCGAGGGGGTAAGTCGCGCGCGCTGGCGGCTGATTACGTCACTTGGCTCGATCGCGCTCGTGATGGTCGCGGTCGGCTGGTGGATTGCGACGAAGCTGACCCACTCGCTTGAGCGGCTCACGGATTATGCGGTGGCGGTGCGCGAGGGCCGACCCGTGTCCCCACCGGAATCGCAAGCGAAGGAAGTCGCCGCGTTGGCGCGTGCTTTCGAAGAGATGAGAGTCGCACTCGAGGGGAAGGCGTATGTGGAGCGTTATACGCAAGCGCTCGCGCATGAGTTCAAGGCCCCGCTGTCTTCGATCCGCGGCGCCGCGGAGCTGCTGGCCGAAAATCCGCCCGAGCCGGACCGCGCGCGTTTCCTGGGAAATCTCCGCGCCGAATCGAACCGGCTCCAAATGATCGTCGATCGGTTGCTGGAACTCGCGGCGCTCGAGTCGCGGCGGGCCGGACAGGCGATGACGGCGATTGATCTCGGCGACGTGGTGCGTGAGGTCCGCGAAAGCGAATCGAGCACAGCGGAGTCGAGGGGAGTGGCCATTACCCTCGAGGATTCGGCAGCTCTCCAGGTGCGCGGCGACAAAGTGCTGCTCGCGGATGCGGTGCGGAATCTCCTCCACAACGCGCTCGAGTTTTCGCCGCCGGGTGGCGCGGTCTCCTTGCGACTCACCATCGAAGGAGGGCGCGCACTGGTGGTGATTGAGGATGGCGGCCCGGGTATGCCGGACTATGCGCTGGAGCGGATTTTCGAGCGTTTCTATTCCCTGCCCCGACCGGACTCAGGGCGGAAAAGCAGTGGGCTGGGCCTCAGCATCGTGCGCGAGATCGCGCGCTTGCATGGCGGCGAAATCACTCTGGCGAATCGCGCCGAAGGTGGTGCGCGCGCCGTGCTGGCGCTGCCGTTGGCGTAGACGGGACGCCGAGTTCACTGCGAATTCACGGGGGGTTCATACTGGCTTCATGGCGGCCGGTTAGGCTGCGGGAACATCCATCATGAATGTCGCACCCGACCCTGGTCCCGTTTACACGCCTCCTCCTCTTCCCGGTCTCACGCGGAAGATCGATCGCCGCAACGCCGTCACCCTCAAACTCCTTTTCATCGCGGGCCTCGTGTTGCTGCTGCAAGTCCCGCTCTATCTCGTAAATTCGCTCCGTCAGGAACGGAGCGATAACCGCAAGCGCGCCTTCCATCTGCCGGTTGCGTCCACCGCGAGTGCGCGTGGGGACGTCGCGGTGCCGCCGGTGCGGGATGAAGTGCCGGACGACGCGGTGTTCGAAGGCTACCGCATGGTCGAGCGGTCGCTGAAACACGGCGTGCTGGTGCTCGCGTTGGTTTTTGCGGCGTTCTTCCTCTTCGAAATCCTCGCGGGCCTGCGCTTGCACGCGCTGCATTACGGGTTGGTGGGCGGGGCGCTGTGTCTGTTCTACCTGGCGCTGCTGGCCCTCGGTGAAGTGGCGTCGCCGGGTCACGCGTATGTCGGCGCAGCGGTCGCGTCGTCGTCGCTCATCACGC
This sequence comes from Opitutaceae bacterium, assembly GCA_031425115.1. Classification (GTDB taxonomy): domain Bacteria; phylum Verrucomicrobiota; class Verrucomicrobiia; order Opitutales; family Opitutaceae; genus ER46. Next base: position 2,682 of record JANPIT010000709.1, read on the forward strand.
TTTACAGCGTGGCCATCCTGAAAACCTGGATACGCGCCACGCTGGTCGCCGGCTTGCTGGCGGCGGTGCACAGCGTGTTGTTCGTGGTGTTGCGGATGGAGGACTTCGCGTTGCTCGCCGGGACGGGTGCGCTTTTCGCCGCGTTGGCGGCCGTGATGTTTTTCACCCGCCATATCGACTGGCACGCTGAGGAAACTCATCCAGCAGCGAACGGCCCTCTGGAGCCGGCACGATGAAAGCGAAACATCTGCCCCGCCTCTGGTGTGCCCTCCAGGGTCTCCTCCCGCTCGAGGCGTGCCTCGCGGCGCAGCGCGCGGAGCTGGCCTGGCCGCCTGAGCCTGTCCCCGAACCGGTCGCGGGCCGCCCGCGAATTCGCGTTGCGACAACGCGCTCGACGGTGAAGGTTGCCGGGCGTGCCTCTGCTCGAAGTTAAGACTGAGATTCCCGCCGCGTTTGCGAACATAGCGGACGACCAATTGCTCGAGCTCGGCTTGGGCAACTGGAGCGTGCTCGAAGACGTGATTGTGAAGCAGGCGTGGCTGATCGGTATCTGCGCAGACGAAGCCGAGGCGCGCACGCAGTGGAACGATCTTGCGCTCACGCTTGCAGCCGCCGGCATTGAGCCCGTGTCAGGGCCCACGTTTCGCTCGCTCGCGGATGCCGACTGGCGCGATAGCTACAAAGCGCATTTCCATGCGTGGCAGTTCGGGCGGCTCCACTGGGTGCCGACGTGGGAGCGCGAAAAATTCAAACTGCCTCCCGGTGACGCGGTCCTGTGGCTCGATCCCGGTCTGGCGTTTGGCACGGGCAATCACGAGACGACGCGGCTGTGCGTGGAGCGGCTCGTGACGCTCGCGGAAGAGCATGGCACTGAAGGACGCTTGATCGATGCGGGTTGCGGATCCGGCATTCTCGCGCTCTCGGCTCTGCTCCTGGGATTTCGTGACGTGATTGGTTTCGACAACGATCCCGAGGCGGTGCGAATCAGCGAGGAAAACGCCGCGCTGAACGGGCTCGCGGATCGGGTGCGATTTTTCACGGCAGACGTGGAGAGCGGGCTCGCGGCGGAGAAGGGTCGCGCGCAGGTGTTGGTCGCGAACATCCAAGCGGACGTGTTGATGCGGTTTGCGCGCGAGCTGGTCGCGGCGGTCGCGCCCGGCGGCACGCTGGTGCTGAGTGGCATTCTGGCGCACGAAAATGCACAAGTGCGTGAGGCGTTCGACGGCTGCACGCCGGACTGGACTGTGAACGCCCGCGTAATGGGCGAGTGGAGCGATGTCGTGCTGGCGCGGCCCCGCCAAACCTAGAACAGAATGCGCGGCGTCCGTTGCTCGTCGGCGAGCTGGCGCAGAAAATCGGCCCGAGGGATCTCGCGCGCGCCGAGCTGCGCGAAGTGCGGGGTGAGTTGTTGGATGTCGATCCACGTCGCGCCGCGCGCGCGGAGATGCTCGATGAGAAAAAGCACGCACAGTTTCGAGGCGTCGCTGCGCCGGTGTAACATGCTCTCGCCCGTGAAGACGCCACCCGCCGTCACGCCGTAAAGTCCGCCTACGAGTTCCGCGCCATCCCACACCTCGACGCTATGCGCATGGCCGAGCCGGTGCACCTCCATATAGGCTGCAAGCATCGCCGCGGTGATCCACGTGCCGCCCTGGCCGGGACGCGGTGCAGCAGCACAGGCCCGAACCACGGCCTCGAAATCGCGATCGATCGTGAACTGCAGCGTGTTCTGGGTGCGCTGCGCCTTGCGGAGATTGCGCGGCACATGCAACGCCGCGAACTCCAAGACTGCCCGACGCTGCGGGCTCACCCAGGGAATGGGGCCGCGCGCGGAGTCGGGCCAAGGAAAGATGCCGTGGCGATAGGCCGAAATAATGCGGGCCGCCGTGAGATCGTGGTCGAGGGCGACGAGCCCGAGTTCGTCGTGGGGGTCCGGGGCGGGCCATTCCGAAGCGGACATGCGTGAAACGTTGCCGCGACTGTGCGCGCCGCGTGCGAGGCGTCGAGACTGCGCCGCAGCGGGCCCGCGAGCGCGCAGTGCGATCTGCGGGCTTCATCTAATGCCTTGCGTGCGCGCCCGGCGGTTCGTTTCGCTGCCGGCGCGTGATCCACGTATCTGCTGCAGCTGATCCCTTGAACCCGAGCCGCGTGTTGGCGCGTAGTAGAGGTTTCATGCGCTGTTGCTTCATTTTTATCGCGGGACTTTTGATCGCGACCGCGCGCGCTCATGATCCCGGGATCAGCACAGCGCAAGGCGAGGTGCGGGCTGATACGATTACGCTGACCACGGGTTTCGCTCCGGGGGATGTTCAGGTGCTGCTGCCGCCGGCGCTCCGGCACGATGGCACGTGGACGCAGACGGAGTTCGACGCCGCGCAAGAACAGCTCCGAGCGCTCGCGCCGCAACTTTGGGAGATGCGCAGTGGGACAAAGTCCGTGAGCCCGCGGAGCACGAAGGTGGAGTTATTGCCCGGCGACAACGTCAGCTTCGTTATCGTATTTCCGCGTCCGGCGGGCGCGGAAATACTGATCCTGCGTGCAACCAAAGTATCCGAGCTTCCCTCGGGTCACCGACAGTTCGTCATCATCAGCGATGAGCAGGGGAGCACGATTACCAAAAAATTATTGAGTGCGCGCGATGGGACGATCGAGGTGCCGCTTCCGGGTGGCGGCGCCGCTCCGAGTGAGTCGGATGCGAAGACGGCGTGGGGTTTTATCAAACTGGGCGTCGAGCATATCTGGATGGGGTATGATCACCTGCTGTTTCTGTTCGGGCTGCTGATTGTGTGCCGGAGTTTCCGATCGATTGTCGCGATCATCTCGTGCTTCACCGTGGCGCATTCGATCACCCTGGCCCTGGCCACCTTTGAGATCGTGAAGTTGCCGGCGCGGCTGATTGAGCCGGCGATCGCGGCGTCGATTATTTTTGTGGGGGTGGAAAACCTTTGGCGCCGCGGCGAGGAGCCGCGCGGGCGCTGGGCGCTTACGTTTCTCTTTGGCCT
>JANPIT010000710.1:0-1634 GCA_031425115.1 Opitutaceae bacterium
GTGCCACCGAGCGAGGGCAACAACACCACGGGATACTCCACCGTGGACTGCACCGCTCCCACGACCGATTGCGCGATGGGCAAATCCATCGACGTGCGCTGGGCGTTGGTGCCAGCAGATTTTGTTTCGACGCGAATGAGCCGCGGATGCTGCGCGCGCTCGGCGTCGGTCGGATCGCGGTCGAGCACGTGCCAGCCACGAGCCTTGATGTGCGCGACCACTTTCGCGATCTGGCGCGGTGCATCGTTGCCCGGCACGAGCCGCAGATCGAGCGTGGCGCGCGCCAGCGTGGGGATCACGTTTGCCGCGAGCGGCCCGACATTCGCGCCCTGGATGCCATTAATATTGAGCGTCGGAAGATGAAAGCCGGCGAACAACGACCGGCCCGGCACCTCAGGCCGCGCGAGCCCCAGTTCGCGCTGCAAGCTCTCCTCCACTGACGGAATCGCAGCCACAGCTCGCTGCTCCGCCGGCGTGAGCGGAATGACGTCGTCGTAAAACCCCGGCACCAGCACGCGCCCGTCGTCATCCTTCATCGAGGCCAGTAAATTCACGAGCGACTGCGAAGGGTTCGGCGCCCAGTTCCCGTAGTTACCGCTGTGCAGCGGGCGCTTCGGCCCGAAGACTGTGAGGTGCAGATTCACGTCGCCGCGCACACCGAACACGACGACTTTTTTGCCCGAGGGATGGCACGGTCCGTCGAGAATAATCCAGAGATCCGCGCGCAGCCGGTCGCGATGCGCCGTGATCAGCTCGCGCAAATTGGGCGAGCCAATCTCCTCTTCGCCGTCGAAGAAAAACTTCAAGTTCGCCGTGGGTAACGTGCCCGTCGCCGTGAGCGCAGCGTAGGCATTGAGCGTCGCCATCACGCCGGCCTTGTCGTCCGCACTGCCGCGACCGGTGATGCGCCAGGTCGGATCGACGCGGTCGCCCGATTTCCAAGGGTCGATCACTTTGCCGCCCTGCTCAACGGGGCCGGTGACAAACTTCGGCGCAAACGGCTCCCAACCCGGCGCCCATTGCGCGGGGTTCACCGGCTGACCGTCGAAATGCGCGTAGAGCATCACGGTCCGCGTCGCGCCGGGCACTTTCACTTCGCCGTAGACCACCGGGTTGGAATTCGGCGAGGCGACATTGAGGAGCTGCGCGTCGATGCCGCGGCGCTTCATCATCGCGACAATGAAGTCCGCGTTGCGGCGAATATTCGCGCGGTCGACGGTCACGTTCGGAATCGCGAGCAGCTCGCGATACTCGTCGATCACCTCGCGTTCATGCGCGACGCGCCAGGCTCGGACTTTTTCCTGCAGCGCATTCGCGCCGAAGGCCGAACTTACAACCAACCACGCGAGTCCGAACGCGAAGCAGCGGCGGGAAAGCATGCCGGGGATTTCGCACAGCGCGCGGCGCCCGGCAAGGTTCATCCCCGGGAAATGAGGTCAGGCGCCTCTGAAAAGCACAGCCGAGCCAATCTGGAACTCAGGAAATCAGGAAGAAACATCGAGGCGGTGCTTTCTCCCGGTTTTCGAGTTTTTTTTCCTGAGTTCCTGATTTCCTGAGTTCCAGATTGGTTCGGCGGTATTCTTCAGAGCTTCCTGCCTTCGGTCGAAAATCCATGGTCTTTTGTTTTGGCTATA
>JANPIT010000711.1:0-10573 GCA_031425115.1 Opitutaceae bacterium
ATGGTGCTTTCGGCTGATGTGGGTGGGTCTCGTTTCCGGTGCTGCCCTCTCCGCCCCCCCACCCCCCCCGCCCCTCCATCCACTACATCGTTACGGACTTAGCCCGAGCTCGTCGTCGCTCCCGTCGCCGAATCATCCGCCGCTTTTTCGGCGACCGCCGCGGATTCGGTAACGCTCGCCGACTCGATCACGGCGGGCGCCCGGGTCGCTTTCCGTTTAGCCCGCACCCCGGCCGGTTTCGCCGGCAAGTTTTCCAACTCGGCGGCCAGTTGCTTCAAGTTCTTCCGCGCTTGCTTGGCCGTTTTCTTCGCCACCTTGAACGCCTTCCGCGCTTGCTTGAATTCTGCCTTCGCATGCCGGGCGGCCTCCGCCGTCCGCTCCGCCTCTGCCCGCGCCGCGACTAGGCGCAACCGAAGTCCTTTTGCCGTGGGAGTGGATCGGTGAGTCTTGATCGATTTCATTGCCGTGAGGAGGGGGAAGCCGTGGCCGGCGGTTGGAATCCGCTCGCCGTGAATTGTGACAGGCGTGTTACGGCGCTCCCCGGCACGGCGCAAACGTGGAAATGTTACATTTTCGCCGCCGATGACCGGCGCATTACCCGTCACCTGCCCGGCTTGCTCGCCGACGGTTGGAAAATCAGCTGTTCAGATGCGCCACACGCGGCTCGAATCCCGGCGTGACCGATCGCCGCGCCCGAGATACCGCGACCGTGCCAGCGACGCGATCCGTCGCCCTCCCTGCCACCCTGCTCCTACTCGCGGGAATCATCGCCTATCACAACAGCTTCGACGGCACATTCGTCTTCGATGATCTACCCGCGATCCGGGACAACCCCACGATTCGCTCGCTGTGGCCCATCTCGACCGCGTTATCTCCGCCTGCGGACACGGGGATCGGCGGCCGGCCGCTCGCCAACTTGAGCCTCGCCATCAATCGCGCGGTCACCGGGCCTGGCGTTGCGGGTTTTCATGCCGGGAATCTCCTGCTGCATCTCAGCTCGACGCTCCTGCTTTTCGGCATCGGGCGGCGAACCCCGGTTGGATTCGGCGCCCGCCAGCACGCGCTGCCTCTGGCGTTCGCGACCGCCTTACTCTGGGTCGTGCATCCGCTCACCACCGCGGCGGTATCGTGGCTTTCGCAGCGGACGGAGCTGCTCATGGCGTTTTTCTACCTGCTGACGCTCTACGCGTTCATTCGCGGCATCGCGGCCGGTCACGCGCGCTGGTTCGGCGTGTCGGTCGCCGCGTGTGCGCTCGGCATGATGTGCAAGGAGGTCATGGTCACGGCGCCCGTGCTCGTGCTGCTCTACGATCGGACATTTGTCGCGGGTTCCTTCCGCGCTGCGGGGACGCAGCGGCGGCGTTATTATTCCGCGCTCGCGGCCACTTGGATCGTGCTCGCCGTCTTGATGACAACGTCCGACCTCAGCCAGCGGAGTGTCGGCTTCGAATTCGGCGTGTCGCCCCTGCAATACGTCCTCACCGAATGCCACGCGTTACTCCTCTATCTGAAACTCGCGCTGTGGCCTTCGCCTTTGATCTTCGACTACGGCGCGATCTACGCGGAGAACGGCTTTGTCACGGTCGTCTCCACCATCCTGATACTCGGCGCACTGGCGTGGACGGGCAACGCGCTCCGTCGCCCGTCGGCCCTCGGGTTTGCCGCGGGCTGCTTCTTCCTCCTGCTCGCGCCCACCTCGAGCATCGTCCCGGTGGCGGAGCAGCCCATCGCAGAAAATCGCATGTATCTGCCTCTCGCGGTCGTGCTCGCTACCATCGCCACAGCGGTCTTCCACGCCAATGGAAGTCGGGCGGCAAAGACGGTGCCGGCCCTGGCGGCCGCGCTGAGTATTCTCGTGCTCGCGCGCAACGTCGACTACCGCACCGCGATTTCACTCTGGACGGACACGACCGAGAAACGGCCGCAGAACCCCCGCGCGCATTTCAACCTCGGCATCACGCTGCTCGAGGCGGGGCGAGCGAGCGATGCTCTCGCGCCTTTCGCGCGAGCGATCGCACTGAAGCCCACCGAGCCAAAGGCTCACAACAGCATCGGCAACGCGCTGCTCGAGCTTGGGCGCAACGCCGACGCGCTCCCGCACTTCGCCGAAGCGGTGCGCCTCGAGCCGCCTTACGCCCGCGGCTGGTGCAACTACGGCACCGCGCTCTTCCGCCAAGGCGATACGACCGGCGCGCTCGCCCGATTCGAAGAGGCGTTGCGCATTGATCCCTCACTCGCCGAGGCACATCAGGGGCTCGGCAACATTCATTTTCAGCACGATCGTCCCGCAGAAGCGCTCAAGCACTACGAAGCGGCGCTCCGCCTCGATCCCACGATCGCGGACGCACATTACAACGCGGGCAGCGCCGCCTCCGAGCTCGGCCGGCTTCCAGACGCCATCGCTCATTTCACCGCCGCTGCACACGTGAAACCCACCGACGCAGAAATTCGCAACAACCTGGGCGCGGCGCTCCTCCGCGCCGGCCGGACTGCCGCAGCGATCGCGGCGTTCGAGCATGCGCTGCGTCTCAAGCCTGACTACGCCCATGCGCGCGACAATCTCGCGCTCGCGCGGGCTGAGGCCGCGCGGACGAGATAGCCGTGAGTGAGCGGCGACCAGCGTTGGACTTGACTGTAACGTAACCCACGTCCCGTTGCCCGCTGGGGGACCTCAACCACGAGCGAATCCACGTGCTCCGGCGCGAAACGTGAGCGCAGCCGAGGAGGGAAAAGATGAGGGCCGCCCCACAACGAGCGGCCCTCAATTATTTTCTACCACAACCTGACTGCGAACAACGAAGAGACGCGCGCCGCGCCAAACTGTTCAATCGCCACCGGTGCCCGAGGTGTTGTTCACCGCGTCGTCACAAGCGGTCAAAAAAATGAGGGCCGCCTAACCCCTTAGGCGGCCCCCTGACCTAACACCAAGCAAACCGTGATGAAAGACGCGGGCGTTGCGGAAACGTTCAATCGCGCCGGAAGGCCGAGACGAACGTTACTTGCCTGTAACAACCAGCCCGGTGGCAACAAAGATGAGCGAGTCGCTGGAGCTCAAAACGCCTTCGTCAGCTCGAGCGTCCACGTCCGGCCGACGACCATGCTCTGGTTGATCGATGGGCTGTAGGCGAACTGGCCGGAAGCGAGCGGTGGAGCTTTATCGGCGAGGTTGACGACGCCGAAGCGGACGCGCGTGCGCCGCATCCATTCGGCAGCGCTCGCGTCGAAGCGGTATCCAACAGACGCGTTGAACGTCACCGAGTCGTGCATCACGTAGCGGTAGACGTAGGTGCCGCCGGTGAACTGCCGGGTGATGTAGCTCGGCCGACCGAGAGCTTCCCAAGTCGCGAGATTCGTCGTCGCACCCGTGTCCGCCGTGGAGCCGATGTAGTAGGCGCCGAGCGCCCCAGACCACGCGCGGTTGCGCCACGCGAGCGTCGTTGTGCCGCGCCAGCGGGCGTCGCCATTCACGTTCATGTTGTCCGTCTCGGTGGAGGGCACGTTTGTGGGCGCCGAAATCGTGCGCGACTTCGTGACGTAGGCCCAGTCGGAGTTGAGCACGAGGTTGCCGAACGGCAGCCTGGGCAACGCGTAGGTCAGGCCGAGGTCCACACCCTCGTCATAACTGCTGGCGAGATTCACGAACGGAGTATTGTCGGAGAAGATACGTCCCACGACGGCCTGCGCGTTGTTCGGGTTCGCGACGTTGTAAGCCGCGAAGGTCGCGATGTCCTGCGCCGTGGGCGCGAGGCGTGTGATGTCGGGGTCGCCCCGATAATTCGCCGTGCCGCTGCCCGCATCGATCTGCGCGATCGTCCTGCCGGAAGTGAGCTGCGCCTTCGTGTAGGCCTGGAGCAGCGCGGCGTCGCTGGTGGCGACTTGATTGGAGCTGCGCGAACCGAGGAGATTGCTCCGGCGAATCTGCCAGTAGTCGGCCGTGATGCTCAGGCCCTTCACTTTCGGCACGTCGAGCACGATACCACCGGTCTTCCCCTTGGACTCCGCCGCCTTGAGGGTCGGGCTGCCACCGAAATAATTGCGGGCAATGTAGGGGCCTTCGTTCGTGACGGGGTTGCGGTAGAGATCGATCGCGCCCGCGCCGGCGCTGATGCTCCAGCGGGGGCTCGTGTAGAGCGCCGCGAGACTCGGGGCCATGAAGCCCTCGTTGTAGGAGGCGCGCAGCATCAGGCCCGAAAACGGCCGCCAGTTGATGCCATACTTCGGCTTGGTGGTGTTGCCGAAATCGCTGTAACGCTCGTGGCGTGCCGAGACGGTAAACTCGAGGGTGTTGACGAGCGGCACGTCGTTCTTCGGCGCTGCGACCGGGAGCACCGTCTCGGCGTAGAAGCTCGTGACGTTCCGGTTGCCGCGCACATCAGGCCGCGCGGGATGGAGGAGGAAGTCGTTGTTGAGCGGGTCGAGGCCGGAGCCCGCGGGATTCTCGCCGCTGAACGGCGGCCGCAGATCCTTCAAATCTTCCTTGCGATATTCGGCCCCCAAGGCCGCCTGCACGTCGCCGGACCAGAGTTTGACGATCGGACCCGTCGCGCGCGCATCCCAGCTCGCAATATAACTCTGAGCGCTACGCGCGAACACGCGGGAGAACGAATCGATCACCGACTGCGGGTTCTTGTAGGGTTGATCAACGGCGACGGCGCCGTTCTGCACCTTGAACGTGTAACCGAAAGGATTGAAAGCCGCGCTGTCCGTGCGCGCGAGCGTCTGGTGGAACAGGCTTTCGCGCACGTCGTTTTTTGCCTCGTCCGAACCACGCACCCGATTGAAGAAACCGGCGGACTCCCACGTCCACGCGCGCCCCAGCTTGCCCTTGAGGCCGGCAGTCACGCGCACGACATCGCCGCGCGTTTTGATTTCCTCCACCGGCAGATCGGCAATCGTCAGCGCGACGAGACTCACGGTGCGCGGTGCACCGGTGAGACGCGCGGTGCCGTCGGCGTTGGGCGCGCCGGTCGCGTTGTAGAAACGCGAACCGAACGGATTGAAGGGATTATCCGCGGACATCACCGCGAGCGCATCGGTCGTCGGGGCGTTCAACGCGAGCGGCTGGCGCACCATCGTCGAGATGGACTTGTAGTAGCCGAAATCGGCGAAGGCCGTGACACCGGGCGTGAGGTCATACTCGACCGAGGCGAATGAGTTGGTGCGCTTGGCGCGAGGATGCGCCATGCCGAAGCGATTCAGGTCGAGGTAGAACTCGGGATTGATCAATTTCGTCGGCGCGACGGTGGTGAGCGCGGGCACACCGTTGACGAGCTTGAGATAGTTGTTGGCCGTGGCCGTGCCGACGAGGAACTGCGGATAGTATCCGCGCGCCGACCGAGCGTCGAACGCACTCGTGAGGACGTTGTTGAACGGCGCAGGCGCGCGATCAGTGGTGTTCGAAACGCGCGCGAAATCGCGGTCGCGCAGGTAAATCGCCTCGCGATAAAACGCCTCGAGCGTCAGCACGAGCCGGCCTTTGTTGCCTGCGAAATGCGTGCCATACATCAGCGTGCCCTCGGTGAACTGGCCGCCCTTGTGCTCGGGTCGGCCGTAGCGGAGCGTCAGCTCCGTGCCGCGGAAATCGCGCTTCATGACGTAATTCACGACGCCGCCGACCGCGTCCGACCCGTAGATCGCCGAGGCGCCGTCGCGCAGCACCTCGACGCGCTCCACGCCTTGCGGAGGCAGTTGGTTCACGTTCACGGCCTGCGAGAGACCCGCGGTCATCGGGTTGATCGCCATGCGGCGCCCATCGATGAGGATCAACGTGGCGGTGGCGCCAAGGTTCCGGAGGTTGATATTCGCGTTGTCGCCGCGCGCGCCGGAGGAGCCCGTGCGTGTTTCGTTTTCCGGCAGATTGATCACCTGCGGCAGCGACGTAAGCAGATCGACCGGCGTAAGCGCGTTGCGCGCGATCATCGCGTCCTCGTTGAGCACGGTGATCGGCACGACCTTCTCCATGTCGAGCCGTTTGATGTTTGAACCCGTGACGACGAAACTCTGGAGCGAAACGACTTCATCCTCGTTGAGGACTCTTGGATTCGAGCCGGAGCTCCTGGGTGCTTCCGCGGCAAAAACCGCAGAGGCGACACTGAGGGCAATAAATGCGATGCACGCGGCGAGAGCCCCTGGGAAGCGCGGCGCGCGAGAGCGGAATGAACGTTGATACGTCATGGGTGCAATGCTGTGGGTTGATTCGTCGGTGGCGGTTCAGGGAGCCTCGTAGATTTCGATCAACGAGACGCCGGTGGTGGTGCCCGGCGCGTTGATCTGAATCGTATATGAGCCGGGGTCGAGGGTGAGCAGCAGGGCCGCGTCGTTGCTGTTGTTCGGCAGGGTGAAAGCGCCGACCGTGGCAGCGACGGCGCGCACGTCGGCGACGTTCGCATTATCCCCCCAGTTGTTGTTCGCCGCGATCTCCCGGCCGGTGGAATTATAGACGACGAGCGCGGGATCGGCGAGCGGTCCGGCGATGCCGAACGTTGCGAGCGTGGGACCCACGCCGCGGATCAACAGCCGGCGGGGTTGCGGCCCGGAAACAACGAAGCCGGCCACGTGCGCGTTTCCGCCGGCACCGGTCAGCGCGCGGCTCGAAAGGTTGAGCAGCCGGCCGGGCAACGTCAGCCGATAAACCAGCAGCATGCTGTCGTTTTCCATCCCGGACGGATGCGCGTAGGCGAGGCCGTCGTGGAAACCGCTTTGCGTGATGAAGTCGTTATCGTTTCCGACGAACAGAAAGTAATCGTCCGGCGCGGCCGGATCGAGGGCGGGCACCAGCGTCATCGCCTCCCATTTCTCGGAAAGGTTATTGTTGTCGTCGGTCGGCCCATTTTTCAGGCCGAATCTGGCGAGCTGCGCGGCATCATTGATGTCGATGAAATCCCGGCGCGCCGCGGGGGTGATCGACGCATCGAGCACGCCGTTGGGCGCGATGGGATTGGCGGGGTCGTCGAAGCGCGTGCCCGCAATATTGGTGGCGCCGCTGATATCGTAGACGAGGATTTTGCGATACGTGGCCGTCGCGATCGGGTAGGTGTGACCAAAGCCCGCGTCGCGCGCCAGGACGAGAAACTGCGTGTTGTTGATCGCGAGGATTTCGCTCTGCGCGCACACAAGCGTGGCGCCCGCAGCGGTGCGGGTCGTGGGGAGTTGGAGGACGTATTCGCCCCGCAATGTCGGAGTCGCGCCCGTGATGTCGTAGGCGAGGAGCCGGGTGTTGAAGCGGGTGAGGCTCGCTCCACCTGTGCCGCCGTCCTGCCGCGTGGAGGATTGCAGCAAGGCAAACAACGTCCTGCCGTCCGGCGCGAGCGAAAGCCCTTCGAGGCCCTGGTTGTTTTGCCGGCCGACCGCGGGATCGAGCGGAGCTGGCGCGGGCTGGCCAGGCGCGGGATTGTTGGAAGCAAACGAATCAGTGCCGTTGCGTTGCGGGATGAACGCGGCCGGCGGACGAATCGCGGACTGCAGCCGTCCATCGGCCGCAAACTTGAAGATATACGGCCCATACTCGTCGCTCACATAGAAGGAACCGTCGGCCAGGCGCGCGATTCCCTCGGCGTCGATGGAAATGCGGCCGTTGAAACCTTGAGGAAACGATGGCAGCAGCGCGGTTGCTGCGCGCACGCCGGCGGCCCCCGCCGCCGTGTCGAGCGCGGTGAGCGGCGTGCCGTCGGCTTCGGTCATGAGCGTCGTATCCGCAACGCTGATGCCGACTTGGTTTTGTCGCGAAGTCCCCGCGGGTTCGGGCGAAAACGAAATCGCGAGGGTGAAGAAGCGTGCGCGCCAGTTGGTCGTGCCGGGATTGTTGTAGCCGCGGTCCGGCTGCATGTAGAACGTGCCCGCATAGCTGCCGTCGGCATTGCGCCGCCACGACTTCGCGTCATGGGTGAGCGCCGAAAACGAGCCGATCGTCTCGCCGAACTTGTCCCGACTGTTCGCGGGCAGCCGGCCAACGCCGACCAGGCCGTGATTCACATAGGCATGGCCGCCGAGCGAAGCCGTGGACGCCGGCTGGCCCTGGACGGGCGACGCGTTGAAGGCAAGGCACAGACCGATGACGGAGCCGAAGAAGCGGTGGAAGGGAGACATGCACCGCGAGCATGCCTGCCTCCGGCGTCGTCTGTGCGTCAATCATGCGACGATTAGGTGACGGTCGCGCCACCCAAGAATGGGGACGTTCAGAGTGACTGGAGGAGGAGCGGCAGACCTCAAGCCGCTGGTTTTGGCGCAGCGGCAGGCGTCCGCCTGCGGGATCCGGAGTCCGCCGGCATGGAGGCCCGCCGCTACGCCTCGATTTCGCCGCCGCTGCACTCCTGAAACCCACCGACGCTGAAATTCGCAGCAACCTCGGCGATATCAGCGCGCACGCGGACAAAATCGGGCGTCCGTTTGTCTTGCCGCACGCGCTTCGGCACTTTTCTTTTCGCGCTTCACCGCGGCGGAGCGCTCCCTCAACCCGTCCGCTCGCCACCCCAACCCCTCTTCGTCGAACGCGCCTGCCTCCCGGCTGCGCGCCAACTCCACTCCCCATGACCCACCTCTCGTCTCCGTTTTTGGGCCGCGCCCTTCGCGCATGTCGCAACCTCGCGCTTCTGCTCTCCCTCGGCTCGCTCCTTGTCACGGCAGCCCGCGCGCAAGCGCCCGGCGTCGGCTTGATCACCGGCACCGTCGCCAACAGCGCGACCGGTCACAATCTCGAGGGCGCCGAAGTCACGCTCCAGCCCGGTAACCTCACTGTGCTCACGTCGCGCGACGGACGCTTCGCCCTGCCGCCCGTGGCTCCGGGCGTCTACACGTTGACGGCCACCTATTCGGGGCTCGACGCGAAATCCGTCGAAGCGCGGGTCACCTCCGGCGCCACGGCCAACCTCGACGTCGGGCTGAGCTCGGCTGTGTATCAGTTATCCAAATTCGTTGTCGAAGGCGAACGCGAGGGCAACGCACTGGCGATCACTCAGCGCCGCAACGCCGGCAACGTAAAGGACGTCGTCGCCTCCGATGCTTTCGGCAGCATCGCCGATCTCAATATCGGCAACTTCATGCTGCGGATGCCTGGCGTCAGCAAAGAGGAATCCGAGGGCGAAATCATCCGCATCCAAATCCGCGGCGTAGACGCGAATATGAACTCGGTTAGCGTGGACGGCACCCGCAGCTCCAACGGCTCGACGCGCGATTTCAATCGCGCCTTCGAGATCGACAAGGTGCCCGCCGATTTCATCGAGATGATCGAGATCACCAAGGCCTCCACCCCCGACATGGATGCCGACTCGATCGGCGGCGCGGTGAATCTAAAGACAAAAAGTGCGCTCGACCGCAAGGGCCGGCGGGCGTCCTACACCTTCGGAAATACGCTCAACCTCGATCAGATGTCGTTCCGGCCGCAGGGCAATATCAGCTACTCCGATGTGCTCGCCGGCAAAGTCGGGATCCTTTTCACCGCCAGCTACACCGAGTCGCACAAGCCGAGGGATCGCAGCAATCTCGACTATGAGCGCACTACAGCCACCGATCGACCGGTATTTTTCAGCGCGGCCAACTGGGGCCAGGATCAACTCAAACACATGCGCGGCGGGCTCGGACTGCGCCTCGATTACAAGCTGACCGATGCGACGAAAGTTTATTTCAACACGATGTATTCGATCTACACGGACCAGCTTAACCGCCGCCAACCGACATTGAGCACGGCCGCCGCCGCCAACATCGTCTCGGTCACCAATACAATCACGGAAACGCGCAACCAGACCTTTACTCTCAATCAAAACCTGCGGGAGCGCGACGTCGAGACCCTGAACTTCACCGTCGGCGGCGAGAGTAAGGTGTTGGGCGGCAAGTTGGATTTCACCGCGAACTACTCGCCCTCCCAGGGCGAGGAAACCCGTTTCATTCCCCAACGCGCCGTCGCCGGCGTGGGCTTCCGTCAGGACCGATCAAAGTCCCATAGTTACTTTTCGTTGGCCCAAATCAGCGGCCCGGACGTCTACGATGTGCGCAACTCGACGCTCACGTCGATCGAGACGTGGGACCACGAGAGCACGGATCGGATGATCGGTGCGCAGGTGAACTTGCGCCGGGCGTTCGCGACCACAGTGCCCCTCGCCTTGAAAACGGGCGCTCGGCTCCGCGATCAGAAACGCGAGCGCGATCAAAACCGGCGGATGTTCAGCTACATTGGACCCAATGGCGTCGCCGGCCCCGTGGGCGCGGCCAACGATGACAACCTCGATCGCTTTTTCGACCCCGGTTATACGCACGTCGCGTTTGATTATCCCCGCGGTTTTCAATGGCTGAAGCTGCCGGAGTTCCAAGAAGCGCTGCGGACCTCACCGCAACTCTTCCGGCAGGACCTCGCCTTCACCACGCGGGAATCGATTCGCGTGGACTCGGTCGCGTCGGAGCGCGTGACGGCCGCCTACCTCATGGGCGATGCCCAACTCGGCCGGCTCTTCATCGTGGGCGGTGTGCGGATGGAGAACACCGAGTTCAGCGGGCAGGGATATAAGCAGGAGATCACGACGGCAGAGCGGGCGCGTCGACTCGCGATATCGGGCGCTATGACGCCGGAGGAGACGATTCGGCG
>JANPIT010000712.1:0-4352 GCA_031425115.1 Opitutaceae bacterium
CCGTCCAGTTGGTGGCGTTGGTCGAGGCAAGGATGGTGCCGAAACCGGCGGCGACGTATTTGGCCCCGTCAAAAGCAATGGCGAAGAGCGAACCGGCAAAACCCGCGGGCGGGGTCTGCTGTAACCATGAACTGGAGACGCCGCTGGGCGACGTGAGGATGGTGCCGCTGTTACCGACGGCGACGAACTGCGAGTTGAGGAACGCGACGCGGTTGAGCGTGTTCGTGGTCGGCGATGTGACGATGCTCCACAGGCTGCCATCGGCCGACGTGGCAATCGCGCCGCCGCTGCCGACGCCGACGAAGGTGCTGCCGCCAAACGCGACGCTGGTTAGCGAGTTGAGGCCAGTGGTCGTGGTGCCACTAAAGACCGTCCACACGAGGCCGTCGGGCGAAGTCGCGACCGCGGAGGAGTTCGTGACGGCGACGAATTTGCCCGCACCGAACGTGACCCCGGTGAAGCTGTTGGTCGTGGCCACGAAACGCGGCGTCCACGTGTAGCCGTTGGGGTAAGTGAGGATCGTCCCGCCGTCACCGACGGCGACAAAAAGGTTGTTCGCAAACACGACCGAGCGCGGTCCCTGCGTGCCGGGCCGGCTGCTGTAGGTGAGCGACCACGTGTTGTCGCCGTCGTTCGACGTGAGGATGTCGCCGGGGAAACCGACCGCGACGGAAACGGAGTTGCCGAAGGCAAGGCTTTCCATGAAAGCGACCGTGCCGCCGGGATTGCGCAGCGCGAAATTGGGCGCGACGGCGAGCGAGACTCCTCCCAGTGCCGTGCCGCTGGCCGCGGTGCCGTAGAGGCCCACGACGCTCACCGGCCCGCTGACTGCGCCAGCGGGGACGGTGGCGGTGATCTGCGTGGTCGAGTTGACGGTAAAGTTCGTCGCCGCGAGACCGGCGAAGCGCACGGCGGAGATGTTGACGAAATTCGTGCCAGTGAGGACGACGGTTGCGCCGGGACGCACGTTGGTCTGATCGAGCGAAGCGATGACGGGGGGCGTCGCCGCCACGAACCGGACGAGGCCAAAGTGATCCTGGCCTTCGACGAGGAAGCCGCTGCCGCCAAGCAGCACGCGACCATCGTCGAGCGTGAGCACCGCGCGCTCGTTGAGCGAAAAGCTCGTCGACGAGGCGTTGACGCCGAAGACGGTAAGCGAGGGGTCGAAGGTGCCGTCGGCGTTCAAGCGCGCGAGGAGCGGGTGCGCCACCGTCGAGTTGCCGACGTTGGTGAAAAAGCCGCGCATGAGCGCGCGGCCGTCCGGCTGAAGCACGAGGGCGGTGACGGTGGAGTTGGGCGCGCCGTTGAGGGTGAAGGCAGAATCGGCGGCACCGAGGCTGGTGGCGCGTGCGACGCGGGAACTGTTCGCGCCGTTGAAGGCCGTGAAATCACCGCCGAGCAAGAGGCGCCCATCGGGCTGAACGACCGAAGAATAGATCGTCGAACCAAGACCGGTGACGCCGGTGCCCGGATCGAAACTGTCGAGAGCGCCGGTGGTCGTGAGGCGGGCGAGACGATTGCGCGGCAGTCCGGCGAAAGACGTGAAGTTACCAAACACGACAAGGCGGCCGTCGTCGGATTGCGTCGCGCCGGCGATGGTCCCGCCCGCGGGGCCGGTGCCGGGATCGAACGAGGCATCGAGCGTGCCGTCGGCGTTGAGGCGGAGCACACCGTTGCGCGCGGTGGTGTTGTAGCTGGTGAAGGTGCCCGTAACGACGAGGCGGCCGCCACCGAGCGGGAGCACGGTATTGACGGTGCCATTTAGCCCGCTGCCCGAGACGGTGAAGGTGGAGTCGAGCGTGCCGTCGGCGTTGAGACGCGCGAGGTTGGTGCGCGAGGTGCCGTTGAAGAAGCCGAAGGTGCCGCCGAAAACAGCCTTGCCGTCGGGCTGCAGCACGAGGCTGTTGACGGTATTATTGAAGCCGATGCCGGTGTTGGTGCTGAACGCGGTGTCGAGGGAACCGTTGGCGTTGACGCGCGCGACATTGTTGGCGGCGGTGTCGTTGACCCAATTGAAATTGCCGGCGATCAGGACGGCCCCGCCGGGCACGAGCGCGGCGGCCTGGACGGTGCCGGCCGAGCGCAGGGTGACGTCGGGTGCAGCGGCGAGCAGCGTGCCGGCAGCGACGGAGAGGCGGGCGAGCGATTTGCGGGGCGTGACGGGGTTGCCGTTGAGGTTCACGCCGCTGAATGAGCCACCGACGATGACGTGGCCGGTGGAGTCGAACGCGAGCGAGTTACCCGTCGAGCTGAGCGTGGTGGTGAATCCGGTGTCGAGGACACCGGCCGACGTGACGCGCGCGAGCCGGCTTACGTTCGAAGTGCTGCCTTAATTCAGGAAAAAACCGGCGGCGTAGATGTTGTCGCCGCCGTCGACGAGGAGGGCGTTGACGCTGCCGGTGAAACCGCCGCCGGTGGCGGTATTGAAGGTCGTGTCGAGCGCACCCGTGGCGCTGACGCGCGCGAAGCGGCCGACGGCAGTGCCGTTGTAACTCGTGAAACCGCCGCCGAGCACGAACGAACCGGCTGACGTCCGCGCGAGCGCGAGGACGGCGCCACCGCTCGCGCCGGCACCGGGATCGAAGGAGGCAACGAGGGCGCCCGCGGAGTCGACGAGGGCGATGTTATTGCGGGCGATCGTGTTGACGGAGGTGAACGCGCCACCGACGAGGAGGGAGCCGTCGCTCGATTGCCGCAGGAGCGAGTTGACCAGCGCGCCGCTGTTGAGGTTGGCGTTGAACGCATCGAGCGTGCCGTCGCTGTTGAGTCGCGCGAGGCCGTTGCGGACATTGCTGCTACCGTTATAACTCGAGAAAAATCCACCCACGACGATCTTGCCGTCGGGCTGGATGAGGAGGGCGTTGACGGTGCTGTTGAAGTTCGAGCCACCGGCGTTGAACGAAAGGTCCAGCGTGCCGTTGGCATTCAGGCGCGCGATAAAGCTGCGGCTGAACGCGCCGACGGTGCCGAAGGTGCCGCCGATGAGAATCTTTCCATCGGATTGCACGGCGACGGCGTTGACCTGCGAGCTGATGAAATCGGGCGTCCAGGTGGAGTCGAAGGTGCCGTCGGCGTTGAAGCGGGCGAGACGGTGGCGGCTGAACGCGGTGGCGCCGTCCTTGATGCGGCTGAAATGTCCGGCCGCGTAGAATTTGCCGTTCGCCGCGCCGCCGGAGGTGTCGACCGCGATGGCGTTCACCGATGCGAAATCCATTTCGATGATCGGATTAAAGCTCGAGTCGACGCGCAGGCCCTGCGGATAGGCCGTGGGCGCAACGGTGAGGCGCACCGCAGGTGAGATCGCGGCGGAGAGGCCATCCAGCACGACGACATCGTAGAGGTCGGCGTCCGTCACACTGACAGAGTTGAGTGTGAAGTTGGCGGTGAGCGCGCTCGCGTTGGCAGCGCCGCCGATGGGGAAGCCGTTGCGCCGCCATTGATACGCGAGGGGACCGGAACTGCCGGCGCCGGGCGAGGCGACGACGTTGAACGCGGCGGAGGATCCCGCGATCGCCGCAACGTTTTGCGGCGCCGTGTTGATGATGGGCGCGGCGCTCGAGCCGGAAAGCGTCGCAGGGCTGCTCGTCGTCGAGCCAAACGTGTTCGAAATCGTAACGCGGTAGCTGCCGACATTCGCGAACTGGGCGTTGGTCACCGTGAAACTCGAAGACGTAGCGCCGGCGATCGCCGTGCCATTGAAGAACCATTGATAGGCGAGCCCGGCGCCGGTCGCGGAGACCGAGAAGGTGACGTTGGTCCCGGCGACCGTCGCGGCGACGTCCGCCGGATGCGTGGAAATCACCGGCAGCGAAGACCCGGCAAGCGCGGCGACCTCGGATGCAGTCAGCGCGCCACTGTAGATCCGCACTTCGTCGATCGCGCCGTGGAAATTTTCGCCAGCGCCCTGATACTGCATGCCGAGCCGCGTGTTGTCGCCGCCCGAGGTGATGGACAACGCCGAGCCCTTGCTTCGGACGAGCACCCCGTCGATGTAGAGCTTCGTGTTGGTCGCATCACCCGTGACCGTGTAGTGGTGCATCTGACCGTCATTCGGAAACGCCTGACCGGTGCCCTGCCAGTCGTCGCCGACGCGGATATTACGCGAGGGGTCGTGACCGACATAGAACCCCGAACTGCCGGAGCTGCCCTGCGAAATCATTTCGCGGAAGCCGCCCTGCGCCGAGAATTGTTGCGCAAAAAACGCCACGGAGAAAGGCCCGGTGCTGGGCACGAGTTTCGCGGCAAACAGCACGTGATCGTCGCTGCCATCGAGGACAAGGCGTCCGCCGGTGACCGAGGCACCGTTGACGAGCGTGCCGTGATCGGTGCCGACAAGATCGGTGACGGCGCCG
>JANPIT010000713.1:0-1711 GCA_031425115.1 Opitutaceae bacterium
CAATAATTGTCCATCACGAACCAAATGATCCACGTGGCGCCGAGCGTGACGATCAGGATACCGGCAGCGCCAAACGCCATCGTCATAACGTTCATGCCCAGGAGGGCCACGACGCCGATGACGGCGCCGTTCCCGAGGATGAGCGTGAAGATGTAGTCTTTCTTGCGCCGCGAACTGCGGGGGCGCTGCGGCGGGAGATCGTTGAGCCCCGCCGCTTGAGCGCGCGCGGCGTTGTCGCGGAGGAGGGCGTGGACGTCGTTTTGGCGGGGCGCGGCCACGGGAGCGGCGGGCTGGTCGATCCCGGCATTCGCGGCGCGAATGTGGCCGCGGACGTGCGTAGGCGCCGAGTCCACGGGGGCCGAGCCACTCGGCGCGTTCACCATCTCAAATTCCTTCGGCTTGAGCTGATAATGTTTTCGCGGTGGATCGGTTTCGTCGGCCATGGCGGGATGAGCATGCGGTTAACGCGTTCGGGGTAAAGCATGCGGCGGATGGTTTTTGTCGTCGCGGGGGCAGGGAATTTGGCCACGGTGGAGGCACCATCCCCATGCTGACTGCGACGCCGCCCGTTTCCTCGTCCGCACCTGCGGAGAAAACCTTCGACTGGCCGCTGTGTTACGAAGCGGCTGAACTGCTCGGCGGATACGTGGAGCGATTTGTGCGCACGAATCCGTTTGCGGGCCGGCTGGCGGAACGGATGCGCAACGAGACGGGCACGGAATTTTTCGAGTGGGTCGACCATCTCGTGTTACCAGTGTCCCAGGTGGAAGCGCTGAGGCGCGTCGGCATGGTGGAGGAGGATGTGGAGGCGCCCGCCGGCACCACTGTCTTCTGGCATCCGCGCGCGATGATGCCACGCGTGCTGGTGCGCACCGCCGCGGCAGGGACGGTGCCAGCACTCCCCTTGCTCGAGGGAGAAACGCCGGCGCTACTCGCGATCCGGCCGGAATTCGTGGCTGATTTTATTGCGGCGCACGATCTCGACGCCCGGATCGAGGGCATGTGCGGGGCGCGGTTGCGGCGCGCGTTGATCAGCGAACACAACGACACGACGCTCATCGCGGTGGAGCGGCTCGGTTACCGGGGCTATCTCGTGCGCGAGCCGACGCCGGAGTTTCAACGGGGCGTGCTGCGTGCGCGCGAGCTGTGGCATACGCGCAAGCGTGATTTTTTACAAGACGCGGAGGGTGTGGCCCACGCGTTCGAGCGGTTGGAGGAAGTCCTCGGGGTGGTCGACCGCGATGCGGCGTGCGAATTATTTTTCGCCGAGGAGCGGGTGTTTTGGGCGTCGCGGAATCGAGCGGCGCAAATCCAGCATCGCCGCCAGGAGCGGCTCGGCCTCGGCTGGGGTAATCACGATCACCATACGTTCCGCAGCTCGCGGGAGCACTTCGCTGACTTGATGGTTTTCTTCGAGCGGCTCGGTTTCCACAAGCGCGAGCGTTACTACGCCGGGGCCGAAGCGGGCTGGGGGGCGCAGATCTCCGAGCAGCCGGTGGCAGGCATCGTGACGTTTGCCGACGTGGACTTGATGCCGGACGAAACGCAGATCGATTTCTCGACGCAGCGGATGCCGGCGGCGCCGCAACTCCGCACGGTCGGGCTCTGGTGCGCGCTGCACGGCGACAGCTTTCTGCAAGGCGGGATGCATCACTTGGAGGCGCGATTCGATTTCGCTCTGGCCCGCGATCAACTGGCGGAGGAGGGCGTG
>JANPIT010000714.1:0-3474 GCA_031425115.1 Opitutaceae bacterium
ATGCGCTGCGCGCCACGCTTGCGCGCGAGCGTGGGCCTCAGTCGCGCCGACGACCGCGAGCAAACGGCGCAGGCGAGGATCGTCGCGGATGGGATCGCACGCCCGCTCGTAGAAAAAAAGATTGAGGCTTAGCCTCGTGAGCCGGGCCTCGGTGAACGCGGCGATGCTCTCTTCATGACGCCCGACCGCCGCGAGCGCATTCGGGAGCCACGACTCCTCCGTCAGCTCCGGCAGCAAGGCCTCCGCTTCCGTTTTCAAACCCACATCAGCCAGGGCGAAGATCTTGCTGATCACGGCCGTCTGGTTGGTGGGCGTGATGGCGCGAGCCACCGCCATCGCCTCCGCGTTCCGCCCCTGTATCAAGAGTAGCCCCACGCGCCGCCGCGCCGCCTGGGCCAGGTTGGGCTGGAGAATTTCGACGCGCTCAATGAACGGCTCCGCCTCGCGATGCCGGCCGGCGAAGCACAGAAACCACGCGTAGTTATCGAGAATGGTTGGCGCAAACGGATCGAGCTCGGCGGCCCGCTTCAGTGCCAAAATAGCCTCGTCCATGCGTCCGTCCACCGCGAGCGCCCGCCCGAGCCAATGATGCGCGTTCGCATAGTTCGGGTTCAACGCAATCGCCTGCCGCAATTCCTGCTCCGCCGCCGCCATTTGCCAGCGTTGCTGAAGGGCATACCCGAGCGAGGCATGCGCCTCGGCCGAGTTCGGGTCGAGTGCCAGCGCCTCCCGGATTTTCGCAACGATCCGGGTCTGAACCGGCGAGTCGCGCTGGCTGAAAGCCACCAGCCGCGCGTTGCTGCCCTCGCGCGTGAGCCACACGTCGGCGAGCGCGGCATGTGCCCGCGCAAAGTTCCGCTCCAGACCGAGAGCGCGGTTGAGCAAGTCCTCTGCGCGCGCGAAGCCTTCCAGCGTCCGTAGGTTCAACGCCTGGCGCGCCTGCACGTAGAACTCGAACGCCTGGGGGTTCACGGGCGCTGTCGCCGCCGCAAAGTGAGCCCCGAGTTTGAGCGACAGCGCCTGCGCGATCAGACCGACGATTTCCTCCTGCACCGCGAAAATGTTCCTCACGTCGCGCGTCAGCGGCGTGGACGACCACACAATTTCGTTGGTCGCAGCGCGCGTGAGATTGGCGGCGATTCGCACGGTGTCCCCGGCGCGCTGCAGACTGCCGTCGACGAGATAGGTCACGTCGAGCTTGCGGCCTTTTTCCTGCGGCGTCGCGTCGGAGCCTTTGAAGTAACTCAACGAGCTGTTGCCGCGCACCGTGAGCTCGGGCACGCGGCCGAGCACGCTGATGAGCTCGAGTCCGATTCCCTCGACGATCGCTTCATTGGCCGGATCCCCCCCGACATTCGTGAACGCCAGCACGGCGACGGATTTTGCCTCGGTCGCGTCCGCTGCGTTTTTCGCCTCCGAGGTTCGGGTCTTCGAATCGGTCAGCCCTGCCCGCGGGCGCGGCTGCGCGTGGGCGCGGGCCTCGGCCTCTTTCATCAACTGCTGGAATTTCGGATCGCCCCGCAGCGGATCCCACTCCGGCTCGAGCCGCAGCAGGTGACCGAAGGCCCAGCCCATGTCCTGCATCGCGCGCAGCTCTGCGATGGCGAGGTCGTTTTCTCCCAGCAGCGCCAGCAACTGCGCTTTCCTGCGGCGCGCGGCGGTTACTGACGCCACGAATTCGCCCCGCACCGGGGCCTTTAACGCTTCGGCCATCGCGGCCCGCGCCTCCGCTTTTTCGCCGCGGCCGGCCCGGGCCTCCGCGATGTCCCACTTAAGCCCGAGGTTGTTGGGCGAGTCTTTGGCGAGCACCTCGGCCGCCTGAAGCAACTCGGAATAGAGTTCACGAGCGCGCACGGCGTTACCGCGGCGCGCTTCGAGCCCGGCCAGGATGGGAGCGTATTCGAGCTGCGCGCGAAGAGGATCCCGGGTGGCGGCCGCGTGCACCCGCACCTTCTCATATTCGGCGATCGCAGTGGCGGTGTCACCTTCGAGCGCCCGCATCCGCGCGCGGTCGCGCGGCAGGAGCACGGGGTCGAACGTGCCCGCCGGCGTGCCTTCGAGGAATTTGCCCGCACCGGCTGCGTCGCCTGTCCACTTTACCCAATTCCCGGCCATGGGTCGCCGAAGAATGCCGATGTCCGCGATATCCCGGGAGCGTTCGTAGAGCCGGTCGGCGTCCGCGAACCGGCCGGTTTGTGAGAGTATGCCCGCCATGCTGCTCAGCGTGTCGGCATTGCGCGGGTCGCGCTCCACCGCGCGCGCGATCAAGCGGACCAGCTCCTCGCCCCAACGGCCGCACGCCCGCTCCACTTCGGCCTGCATCGCCAGCGCCTCCGCATCGTTCGGACGCAGCCGGACGGTTTCCTCCAGTGCCCGCCGGGTCGCCTCCAGATCGCTGTCGAGGTTCCAGTGGACGCGCGCCATGGCGAGATGCGCTTCCGGCAATCCGGGTGCGAGGCGCAGGGCCGTCGCGGCCGCCTCCCTGGATTTCGCGGCATACCCCCCGGTTCCGAAGCGGTTGCCGGCGAGCAGCCGCAGACAGCCTTGCGCTAGCCGCGCCCAAGCGGCCGCATAGTTCGGATCGAGCCGCACCGCCTCCTCGTAGGCGGCAACCATGTCCGCGCCCGCATTTCCGGTGAGTCCGCCGGTCTGGAGCGCCCGGCCGCGCAGGTAGGCTTCGTAGGCGGCGATGACCGGCATGGGGGGCGTCAGGGCGGGAGTCACTGAATCGTCGGCCGCCCGGGGAGCGAGCTTGCGCACCACCGCGCGCGCCACCTCGTCCTGCAGGGCAAAAATCTCCGTCCCGGCGCGGTCGAAGGGGCCGAGTGACTCGCTTGCGCCGTCGACCGCGCGTGTAACGCTCACGCGGATACGCAGGTTGGCGCCCTCGCGCTGCACGCTACCTTCAATGATCTGCCCGACGTTCAACAGCCGGCCGATCTCCTGCGCCGCGAGCTTCTTGTCGCGCAACGCAAACGCCGACGACCGCCCGATCACGCGCAACCCGCGCTCGCGCGCCAGCGCATCGAGGATCGCCTCCGTAAGGCCGTCCGCGAAAAACGCCTGCGCCGGATCGCCGCTGAGGTTGGAAAACGGCAGGACCGCGATGGAATTGTCTGTCGCGAGTGGCGCAACTGAGACGGGGACTTGCGCGACGGCCTTGGGCGACGCGGACGGGCGCAACGCCCACCATGCCAGTCCGCCTGCGACGAGCAGTCCCACGGACGCGGCCGCGACTAGAAAGAGATTTTTGCGCGCCCGCTGCCCGCGAATCGAGCGTCCGGCCTGCAGCGCGAGCAAATCGCGCAGCAGGTCCGCGGCGTCGCGGTAGCGCCGCTCGCCCGCGGGATCGCATGCGCGCAGGAGGATTTCGTTGAGTTCGAAGAGCGCCTTGCTGTCGGGCAGCCGGCGCACTTCAGCCGGCAATTTCGGAAATTCCTGCCGGTCGAGCCCCGTCGCGAGTTCGTAGATTAC
>JANPIT010000715.1:0-2635 GCA_031425115.1 Opitutaceae bacterium
CGCGCGCGGCTTTCGTTCCGCCACTCGAAACGGCCGCGCGCGGAGCGCACGACCCACCTTCGGACTGAATCGCTCCGGCTAAGCGGGGTCCGCGTTCCGTCTGGGTGCCGCGCGAGTGCCGTCTACCTGGGAGCGACCCGAGTTGGTGCGTCCGGATGTTGCCCGCTCCCTTAACTCTTGGTGAACCGCGTCGTGATCTCCCTGAGCCGCGAGGCGACGGAGTCGTGGGCGCGTTGGGTGGCTTCTTCGGAGGTGCGCGGGGGAGTTTGCGACACCGCCATTGTCATCAGGTCGAGGGCGAGCAGGACCTGAGAACCGGTGCGGGCGTAGGCTTCGTAAAAATCGGACGCCTGGTCGATGTCGGACGCGGCGGATTTTTCCCAGGCCGCCGCATCGACGATATTCTTCGACGGCAGCCCTGGCTGAGTGCGGTAGAGCTCGCTCACGTGTTCGACCATGCCCTTCGTCACGCGTTTCAACGCCTCGATCTGGTCGGCCTCGCCAAACCGCCGGATGCCGAGCGCCAGCTTATCAATCATGGCCATGCTGGGTGCGACTTCGCGCTGCAGGGCGTTGGCTCCGCGCCGCAGCGTTTTCTGAATGCCTTCCATGGTTTTTTGCGCGGTCGCGATCTCCTTGCGGATGGCTTGATCAGTCGGATTGGCTTTCAGCCGCTCGAGCAGCTCGGTGCCCGACTTCAGTGCGTCGGCGTGTTGGACGGTGAGCGTGGCCTGTGCCTGTTTGAGTTCGCTATGCCGCCCTTGGGCATACTGGCCGATCATCTTGATATAATCGGAAAGCGCCGCGCCGATGCCGGTGCAGACGACGAGCGATTGAAACAAGAACCGCTGCTCCGTCTCTGTCCGGGTTTCGCGCAGATTAGCCTGGATCCGTTCGATGCGGCTGTTGAGCGCGGTTTCCGCCTTTTCGATAGGTGTCATGCGTGAGAGGGCGAGGTGCGAAGCCAAGCGTCGCCGCAGACGAGTAACGGTCAAGACGGGCGTTCCCTCCGCACTTCGGTCAACCCGATCGCGCGCGCCGTGGCCGGAAGAATCCCTAGTCTCCGTTCCGAAAGCTTCCCTTGGACCTTTCGCTCGCCTCACCAGAGGGGCGAGTGAATCTCCCACCGTGCGTAATTTTCGCTCGCAAGAACGCGCCCGACCCATGGCCCCCTTCTTTTGGGCTCGAGCGATTGTGGGGCAGGCGGGGGACATGCCGCATCGAGCAAAATTTGCGTGAGTGGCCCATTAAAAGGATCCCGTTCGGAATCGATTGCCCGCATTGCTCGCTGGTCGCTGCCCGCGAGAAGCGCTCTCGCGCTCGTGGTCGTCGTGCTAGGTCTCACGGTGAGGGCGGCGCTGGACCCGCTGGTGGGGGTCACGACGCCCTTTTCGGTGTTCTATATCGGGGTAGCCCTTGTCGCGATGTTGGCGAGGACGATCCCGGCGGTGTTGGCCGCGCTGCTTTTTGCACTCGGAGGGGACTACTTTTATCTCGGGCGGCTCCGGGAATTCGATTTCACGGTCTCGACCCTCGCCGCCCAACTCGTTTTCCTTTCGGTCAGCGCGGGAGTTATATCGACGATACATGTGCTCCGCCGCACTCGGCGAAAACTGGAGTTGCAAGCGGCGGAGGTGGAAAGTCAGCGCCAGTGGTTTCAGGTCACGTTTGCCAGCATCGGCGATGGAGTCATCACGACCGACATCCATGCGCGGGTCAGTCTGTTGAATCCAAGGGCCGAAGCGATGACGGGTTGGACCACGGAAGCGGCGCGCGGGAAGCCGGTGGAGGACATCTTCCACATCGTGCATGAAGACAGTCGGAAGCGGGTCGCCCATCTGCTCGGCCCAGTGTTGTCGGAAGGCAAGATGGTCGGGCTCACCAATCCCAGGTTGCTGGTCGCAAAGGACGGCCGCGAAATTCCCATCGAAAACAACGCGGCACCCATTCGCGAGCCCGGCGGTCGGGTGCTGGGCGCAGTCATCGTCTTTCAGGATGCGACCGAGCGGCGGCGCAGCGCGGATGCTTTGCGCATCGCTGAGAGTCGCAAATCGGCGATATTGGACGCGTCGCTTGATGCCATCATCACGATGGACCACGAGGGAGCAGTAGCGGATTTCAACCGGGCGGCGGAACGCATTTTCGGCCATAGCGCGGCGCAGGCGATCGGCCGTCCGCTGGCCGACCTAATCATCCCTGAACCGTATCGCGCCCGCCATTGGCAGGGTCTGTCGCGCTACCTCGCCACGGGTGAGGCGCACGTTTTCGATCAACGGCTCGAGCTGTCCGCCCTTCACGCGGACGGCCGGGAATTTCCGGTCGAGTTATCGATCAGCCGCATCGCCGGCGTGACCCCGCCGCTGTTCACAGCCACCTTGCGCGACATCACGGCGCGCAAGAAATCGGAACTGACGCTGCGGGCCAAGGAGGAGGAGTTGCGGGCGATGGCAGACTCCATTCCGCAACTGGCCTGGATGGCAGAGGCCGATGGCAATATCGTTTGGTATAATCGCGGGTGGTTCGATTACACGGGGACCACGCTGGAGCAGATGCGGGGCTGGGGATGGCAATCCGTGCACGACCCCGCGATTCTGCCCTCCGTCATCGAACGCTGGCAGGCTTCCCTTAGGACCGG
>JANPIT010000716.1:0-12093 GCA_031425115.1 Opitutaceae bacterium
ATGGCATCTGGCGCGCGGTTATCTGCCGCCACAAAGCGTCGCGGAGGGACCGGACCGCCAAGGATTCGTCGAGACGTTTATCACCCACAAACCCAAGGCGACGGACGATCCCGAGCAGGACGCGCACGGCGTCGATGCGATCACGAGCCGCGCGATCGATTTCATCGAACGCCACCGGGCGCGACCGTTTTTCCTCCAGCTCGCGCATAATTCCATCCACTCGCCGATCATGGCGCCACGCGCATTGGTGGAGAAACATCGCGCGCGAGCTGGCGCGGGGCGGCCCGACAATAACCCGGTGATCGCCGCGATGATGGAGGTCCTCGACGATGGCATCGGCCGCGTGCTGGCGAAGTTGGATGCGCTGTGGCTGCGTGAGAAGACGCTGGTGATTTTCTACTCCGACAACGGCGGCTTGCTGAAGGATGGCGCGCAGACGCCCTGGCGCGGGGGCAAAGCGCAGCTCTATGAAGGCGGCATTCGTGTCCCCCTCGTGCTGCGCTGGCCGGGCGTGATCGCGGCGGGGCGAACCACCGATCTGCCCGTCACCTCGGTGGATTTGTTTCCCACGCTCGTGGAGTTGGCGGGTGGACGCGCCACGGGCGTGATCGATGGCGTGAGCCTCGCGAGTTTTTTGCGGGGTGGTCCGGCGCCGGCGCGGGACGCGATTTTCTGGCATTATCCGCATTATCACTCCGCTGGCGTCCACGGACCGGCCGGCGCGATCCGTGCGGGCGACTGGAAGTTGATCGAGTATTACGAGACGGCGCTCACGGGTGAAGGCCCACCGCTGGAGCTGTTCAACTTGCGCACCGATCCGGCCGAAGCGCGCAACCTGGCGGCCGCGGAGCCTGCACGCACAACGGCACTGCGCGAGAGACTCGCGGCGTGGCGCGTAGCCACGGGTGCACAGATGCCGGTGGTAAATCCAAAATTCGACCCGGCCCGCGCCAAACAGCCAGGCGGGGGTAGTAGGGATTAGCGGCGGCGCGCTCGGGCGCGCGCAGATTGTTGTAACCTCGACCCGCGCGTCCGTGTAGTGCACCTGAACCTCCAGTTCGAACCACTCTGTCCTCGTTGCATCCGTTCATCATCGAAACCGACCGTCTGGGCAAAACCTACGGCACTCAGCGCGCTTTGACCGGCGTCACGCTGCAGGTGCCGCCGGGGACCATTGGGCTGCTCGGCCCCAACGGCGCGGGCAAGAGCACGTTCATCAAGTGTCTCCTGAATTTGGAGACGCCCACGACGGGCTCCGCGCGCGTGTTGGGCGTTGATATTCGCGCGTCGAATCGCGAATCGCGCGAGCGCGTCGGCTACAGTCCCGAGCAGGATTCGCACATCTCGGGCCTCGCGGGCTGCGAATACGTGACGTATTGCGGCCAGCTCGCCGGCATGCCGCTGCGCGTGGCCCGCCAGCGCACCCACGAGATCCTCGACCTCGTCGGCATGGGGCAGGAGCGCTACCGGCCAGTCGACACGTATTCGACCGGCATGCGCCAGCGCGTGAAGCTCGCGCAGGCTCTCGTGCATGATCCCAAGGTGGTGTTCCTCGACGAACCGACCAACGGCCTGGATCCCTCCGGGCGCGAGCACATCCTGAAACTCATCGGCTCACTCTGGCGCGAACTCGGCACGAGCGTCGTGATGTCCTCGCATCTCCTGCGCGACATCGAGCGCGTCTGCGATCGAGTCGTCATCATCGGCCACGGCCGGTTGCTCGAGCACGATAGTATTGTCACGCTCAAGAACCGCCACCGCCGCATTGTGGAGCTCACGCCCTCTTCTGCGCGTGAACGATTTGTCGCCGCGTTTGCCGCGGTGGGGGCCAAGCTGACCACGCTCTCGAACGGCAAGCTTCGCGTCGAATCCGAGTCCGATTCCATCGAGTGGATCCTGCAGTTGATGCGCGCGCAGAATCTCCCGCCGGCGGAGATCGTCGCGAACCCCGATGCGCTCCACGAGTTGTTCATCAAATCGATTTCCGACGGTGTAGCGGAACCGCTCCCTGTGCCAAACGGAGCCGGAAGCGCCTCCGCTACGCAGTCAACCCCTCCGGCCCTGCCCCCGCGCCATGGACGCTAGCCTCGATCTGAGCCGCTGGTCCGGCGCGCCGCGTGGCGTGGGTTATCGCCGATGGGTCATGATCATGACCGGCCTGCGGCAATTGGTCGCATTGCGCTTTTTCAAGATTCTCGTGGCCGCCGCCTGGGCCGGCGGCGTGGCGATCGCGACGCTCGGCTTCGTCTTCAGCCAGTCAGTTTCGAGTGGGGGCTGGCTGGAAACCTTCGCCGTCTACGGTGGCCCGCGGGTGCAGGCGATCGTGTCCGCCACCGGCGCGCTCGTGTTGATGTATCCTGATATCTGCATCGGCGGGTGGTTCACGTTGATCTTCTGGCTCCACTCGTTTTTTGGACTCTACCTCAGCCTCATCGCGCTGACGGTGATGATCCCGCGCCTCGTCACGCGCGACCGCGCGAGCAACGCTCTCATCGTCTACCTCTCGCGTCCGCTCACCTCGGCCGACTACTTGCTCGGGAAGCTCGGCACGATCGTCGGCGTGCTCATGCTGCTGTGGACGGGCCCCCTGCTCTTCGGCTGGCTGCTCAGCGTGGCGTTCGCGCCGAATCGCGATTTCATCGTCTATTCGTTCGAGCCGCTTGGGCGCGCCCTGTTGTTTCACGGCATCGCGGTGGTGGCGCTGGCCGCGATCGCCTTGGGCGTGTCGGCCGTCAGCCGCACCACGCGCAACACGCTGATCCTCTGGATCGGCCTGTGGGTGATCATGGGATTCGTGACCATGGAGCCGGACACCCCCCGGTGGCTGCAGCGGGCGAGCTTCACGAACAATCTTTCCGAAGCCCGCCTCGGCATCCTGAAACTGGATACGGCGCTGACGATCGCGGCCGAGGTGCTGCCGACCACGAATGCGGACTTCTCGCGCAACCTGCAACGCGCCGGCGGCAAGGCGCAGGCGGCGGACTTCAACGGCGCGCTCGTGGGCCTGGGCGTCTTCATCGTCGCCTCGTCCCTGATCTTCATGCGGAGGCTGCGACCCGAATGAACCCCGCGCCCCCCACCAGCCCGGCTCCCGTCGCGGTCGGCGAGAATCTCAGCCGTTTCTACGGCATGATCCTCGGCCTGAACAACGTCTCGTTCGCGATTCGTCCCGGCATCACGGGGATCATCGGTCCCAACGGCGCGGGCAAGACCACGCTCTTTCGCCTGCTGCTGGGGCAGATCCAGCCCAGCTCCGGCACGCTCCTCGTGTTTGGCGAGACGCCGTGGAAAAACCCGTCCGTGCAGGCGCGCATCGCGTATTGCCCGGAGGCGGAGACGATGCCGCCGGCAGTCGGGGCCTTCGACTGGCTCGTTGGCCTCGGGATGATCTCCGGCCTCTCCGCCGCGGAGGCGAAAACGCGTGCCCGCGCCAACCTCGATCGCGTGAAGCTCGCGTCGCCCCACTGGAAGAAGCGCCTCACCGCTCTCTCCAAAGGCATGCGCCAGCGCGTGAAACTCGCGCAGTGCCTCCTCCATGAACCCGCGCTTGTGATCCTCGACGAGCCGATGAACGGCCTCGATCCGATGGGCCGCGAGGACATGGGCAACGTCCTCCGCGACCTCGCGCACGAGGGCCGCAGCGTGCTCATTTCGAGTCACATTCTCCACGACCTCGAGACGCTCTGCGCCGAGTTTCTGCTGCTCCGCTGGGGCCGCATCCCGAAGTCACTCAACGACGCCACGTCCGCCGACGCCCGTGCGCGCTGGCCCGAGTCGACGAGCTTCCGCTGCGACGCGCCCGACCAGCTCGCACGCTTTCTCTTCGACCGCGGCCTCGTGCGCGGTTGCGACATCGCCAACGACGACGGCCTGCTCCACGTCCGCTGGAAAGACGCCAACGCGTTTTACGGCAACGGCAGTTTCCACGCTCTTCTGCTCGAGAGCGGCGTGCGCATCTTCGAAGTGCAAAGCACCGCCTCGCTCCTCGAAAAGGCGATCGACGGCACGCCCGGCTCATGAACGCATCGACTCCGTCCTCCTCCGGCTCCGCGGCCTGGCCGCCCCCGCGCGTCGTGCCGAACGCCGCGCGTGCCTTTGGCGGGGTATGGCGCCTTCTGCTGCGGCAGCACTTCAAGCCGATGCACTGGCTGCTGCTCGGGGGCATGCTCGCGCTGCTGGTGCTTTTCTCCTACGCCGCGGCGCCGACGCGCGATGGCGTCGCCCACCGGTTTTTGCCGTGGGCCATGGGGTTCTATGCCTGTCTCGTGGTGCCCGTGCTTTCTTTCATCCTCGCGGCCGGCCTCGCCCGCGACGACGTGCAGGCGGACACGGTGGACTACATTTTGACCCGGCCCGTGCCGCGCCCGCTGTATGTGTTTTTTCGCTACATCGCGCATGTCGCATGCGTGCAGCTCGATTTCCTGATCGCCCTCGCGGTGATCGTCGCCACCGGTTTTTTTCGCAACGTGCCCGCGCTCGGCGAGGCGGTGCCGACCATGCTGCTCACACAGGGCCTGGCGGTGCTGGCGTTCAGCGCGTTTGGTTTTTTGTGCGGCACGCTGACGTCGCGTTACATCATCGTTGGCCTGCTCTACGGCGCCGTCATCGAGATCGGCATGGGCAGTGTGCCGACGCAGCTCCAGCGCCTCTCGATGCTCCGGCACATGTCGCGGCTGGCCTCGCCGATCATCGGCGCAAAGGGTGATGGCCCGCAATTGGTCGCGCCCCTCAGTATGGCTGCGACGGCGGCGCTGCTGTTCGCTTTTTCGATCGCGATGGTAGCGGTCGCGGCGGTGCTCTTTTCCCGGAAAGAGTTCTCCGGCACTTCGGGCCGTGAAACGTGATCCTTTGTAACCTCTCGGCGGCGACGGGTGTATCGTCGGGCAACACTCCACAAACATGAATCGATTTCTATCCCGCAGCGCACGGATTGCGCTCCCGCTCTTTGCGCTCGCTTCGCTTCAAGCTGCTTACAACCCAGCGATTGTTTCCGCTGATGCCCGCTGGGTGGTGCATGCCGATCTCAATGCCCTGCGCGGCAGCACGCTCGGCAAGGAGCTCGTCACCGCCGTCGAGAAGGCTCAGTCCGAGGCGACCGGCGGCTTCATCGGCCTCGACGTTTCTAAAATCCTCGCGACGGTCGGATCGCTCACCGCCTACGGCACGAACCTCTCAGGAAAGCCGGAAGCGATCGACGGTGCGCTGATCCTCCAGGGCACGACGGATCTGCGCAAAATCGCCGAGAGCATTCTTCTCCAAGGCACGCTCGCCGAGCCCAAGACATTTTCCGAAATCACCGACCTGCCGTTCCCGGCCTACGCGATCTCTGATCCCAAGGCGAAACCCGAGGCGAGCGTCCAGGTGATCGTCGCGTTTCCGCCGGAGCCGATCGTGTTGGTCAGTAAATCGCGGGATCAATTGACCAAGGCGCGCGACGTGTTTCGCGGCAGCGCGGCCTCGCTCGCGAAGGCTCCCGCTTCACCGCTCAACCGGCTCGCGGCCGGGGCTGAAGGCGCCTACATTTTCAGCGCGACGATGGTGCCGACGGAGCCGATTTTTCCGCAAAACGCTCCGCAGGCGCGCATCCTCCAGCTCGCCAGCTCCGGTGCGATCGCGTTGGGCGAACGAGGGCCGAACACCTTTGCGCACGCCGTGCTGTTGGCCTCGTCGGACAACAACGCGGAGAAGCTCATGAAGATCCTGCAGGGCATGACGGCAATGCTCTCGCTGGCGGAAACCACCGACAAACAGCTCACCGAGTTTCTGCAGTCGACGACCGTGGTCCGGGAGAAAAACACCGTGACCCTCGATCTCGCCTATTCCAGCGCGAGGCTCGTGACGATGGTGCAGGCGGTCCGCACCTCGAGCGATCCGCGCCCCCGGCAGCCGACGATCACGGCGGGCAAGACCTTGGCAGAGTGGGGCGGTGGCGGGGCGGCGGTCACCGCCGGGCTCGCGGCAACTTCGCCGGGGGAACGCACGATTGAAAACGTGACTCTCGCCACGGGCAACTTGATCACGCTGGGTCGCGCGCTTCACGGCGGCAAGAACGCCCGCTTCCTCCGCGTCGAGATCACGCCCGCTGCGGGTGGAACCCCGTTGGTCTTCGGCACCGACTTCATGCGCAACCTGCGCGGCCTCATGTGGCAGTTTCCTTTCCCCGGAGCCGCCGGCGCCTACAATCTTAAGGTAGTCTACCTCGAAGATCCCGAGGGCAAAACCAAGTTTGCGGTCAGCGTTGCAGATCCGAAAGCCCCGACCCCGCCGCCCGCGCCCTCCACTGCCCCGATTATTCCTGAGCCGAAGTGGAAGAAGTAATGACAGTCCCAGCGTCTGCACCGCGTGCGGACGAATCGGTCCCGACCCCGGCCCCGGCCGGGCCGAGTCCGGAGGATAAGGCGATCGTGCGGGCCGCGATCGGCGGAGATGCGCGGGCGTTCGAGCAACTGGTGCACGCGTATCATCGGCGCGTTTTTAATTTCCTCCAGCAAATGACCCGCCAGCGCGAGGACACCGAGGACCTCACGCAGCAGACCTTCATCAAGGCCTACCAACACATCGAGCGCGTCGATCCCGAGCGGCCGATCATCAACTGGTTGCTCACGATCGCGCGGCGGACGGCCCTGAATCATTTTCGCTCGGCACGAAAGTGGGAGTTCGTGCCCGCCGATTTAGCCAGTAGCGAACCCTCGCCGGCCAGGCAGTTGGAGGTGCAAGACCGCGCCGACAACCTTTGGGCGCGCGCCCGCCGCATCCTGGCGCCGCGCGAATTCGAGGCGCTGTGGCTCCGCTTCGCGGAAGAACGGTCCACTGAAGAGACCGCCGAGATCATGGGCCTGACACAAATTCACGTGAAGGTGATCGTGCACCGCGCCCGCCAACGAATGTTGAAAGGAGAATCCGAATCATGAAAACGTCACCCCCCCGCGCTCGTTTGTATTGCCGCCTCGTTCGTCAGTGGTCGACGGAAGCGTCGGCGCACGTCGCCGGCTGTGCGGATTGCCAGCGCTATTTTGCGGCCAGCGGCACGTTTGAATCGGCGTTGCGACGCGACGCATCTCACCTCTCGACGGAGCCCTCCGTGGGCTTCGAGCAGCGCTTGATGAATGCGGTGCGGCGAGCTGGCCCCGCGCCGGCGCGCGAAACCGTGCACCGGCCGAGTGGCCCTTGGATCTTCGGCGCGGCGCTGGCTGCGATCGCGTGCGGGGTTTTCGTTTTTCAGCGCGGCCCTGGCGGAACGACTGAGACGCAAGTCGCCGCGGCGACGGCCCGCGCGGACGCCGCCGTGATCGTCGATGCGGTGGAGTCGTTGTCCAACCGTTTGGTCGAGTCGGTTATCCCGTCGGCCGGCGCGATCGTGGCGGACAATCCGCTGCAACGTGAGCTGGACTCGATCTACACCGACGCACGCTCGGCCTTGGGGTTTCTCGCCATGAATTTTCTCCCGGCCGGCCAGGCGGCAGTTCCGCCGCGCTCCGGTTGAGCGGAACCCGCGAGCGGATTTCACGACCGGGCGGTAGCGGCAGGGCGCGGGTTTGTTTCGCGGAAGGCACTCGCGATGGAACAATTCTGTGCTATGTTTCGTCCCATCGACATCATGAAAACTCGCCGATTCTTCAGCCTCAGTTTGCTTGGTTTCGCTGCCAGCGTGGCGCTGCACGCCGCCGCGGAAACGCGGACGATTGCTCGGGCGGAAGTGCTCTTCTTCGAGCCGCAGAAATTCACCGATGTCAAAGACAGTTACATGGGCGACGCTGAGCGCACGACCTACCTCGAGCAAATCCGAGATCACCTGTTGGAGCAGGCGAAGTATTATGTGCCCGAAGGCCACAAGCTCGCCGTCACGTTCACGGACATCGATATGGCGGGCGACTTCGAACCGTGGCGCGGTGGCCGCTGGGACGATGTGCGGATCGTGAAGGATATTTATCCGCCTCGCATGGTGCTGACCTTCCGGCTTACGGACGCCCAGGGCGCCGTCGTCAAGGAAGGCAAACGCGACCTGCGGGACCTCGCGTTCATGATGAAAATCTCAATGTCCTTCCGCGACGACTCGGTGCGGCACGAAAAAGCGCTGCTCGATGATTGGCTGCGCGCGGAGTTTCCCCGCGTGCGGAAAAACTAGGCAACCGACTTTTCCTCGGGGTAATCCGGCCGCGCGTTTGACAACGCCAGCGGCCGTTTTTGTTTTGCGCGGTTGAACTCGATGCTTCCCGAAGGCGCGCACCGCCTCGACAAGTGGCTCTGGGCCGTCCGCGTCTTCAAGACCCGGGCCCTCGCGAGCGATGCGTGCCGGGCGGGCAGTGTGTGCGTGAACGAATTATCTGCGAAGCCCGCGCGCGATGTGCACGTCGGCGAAACGATCACGGTGAAGCAGGGGCTGGTGTTGCGCACCTTGCGCGTTGTTGACGTGCCGCGCTCACGGGTGGGCGCAAAGCTGGTGCCGAATTTCTGCACCGACCTGACGCCGCCAGAGGAAGTGGAGAAGGCGCGGCAGAATCGGATCCAGCACGTGATGGAGCGCGAAAAAGGCAGCGGGCGGCCCACGAAGCGAGATCGGCGATTGCTGGATGAGTTTCTCGAATGATCTAATCTGGAACTCAGGAAATCAGGGAAAAGTCATGGTGGTCGGGGCGCCGTTCCTGATTTCCTGAGTTCCAGATTCCATGAATGTGTTTTCCAAATTCGAAACCGAGTTGGCCGTCCGGCCTGACGACATCGACCTCTATCAGCACGTCCACAGCACGCGTTACCTCGACTACGTGCTGGCGGCGCGTTTTGAACAGATGGAGCGGTGCTACGGCATGTCGATGCAGACGTTTGCGGAGCGGGGCTTGGGCTGGTTCATGAACGCCGCGGCGATCCAGTATAAGCGACCGCTCGGCTGGGGCGACCGGATGATTGTGCGCTGCTGGATCGTCCATTTTACCGAGACGGGCTGCCGCGTGGCCTTCGAAATCGACAAGCTCACCAACGGCAAACGCGTGTGTGACGGCCATTGTGATTACACTTTGGTGACGCTCGCAAATGGCCGCGCGGTCGCTCTGCCGGAGGATGTGAAGGCGCGCTACGCCATCTAGGGAGTCACCGCCGATTCCAAGAATTCCCTTGCTTATCGTTAAACCGCATGCACGGTTTCGGCGCTTCGTTAGAGAAAACGTTAGGTGACAGTTTCTGGTGAGTCGTTGGCTGAGCGTTTGGCTTAAGTGATGATTTCGAAACCCAAGTTGGGAACGGACTGGCAGCGGACGGGTGATCTACGAGACATCACAGATGAGTAATTCCAAACTATACGTCGGCAATTTGTCGTTCAAGACCACCGAAGACGAGCTTCGCTCCGCTTTTGGTCAGTTCGGCGCAGTGACTGACGTTTACGTCGCCATGGACAAGATGACCGGCCGCCCTCGCGGTTTCGCGTTCGTCACCATGGGCACGGCCGATGAGGCCAAACAGGCTGCCGAGAAAATGAACGGCATGGACCTCGGTGGTCGTCAATTGACGGTCAATGAGGCCCGTCCGAAGGAAGATCGCCCAGGTGGCGGCTTCGGCGGCGGCGGCGGCGGTGGCGGCCGTGGCTTCGGTGGCGGCGGCGGTGGCGGCCGTGGTGGTTACGGCGGCGGCGGCGGTGGCCGCGACCGTGGCGATCGCGATCGTCGTTACTAAGACCTTTACGTTTCAACGAAACGGTTTTTCGAGGGACGGAGCTCCTGAGGAGCTTCGTCCTTTTTCTTTTTAGCCGGTCGCAGTCGCGACCAGGCAGCTTGGCTTTCGCTCTGTCATTCTGAGCGACGCGAAGAATCCAAAAGGAAGCTCTGCTTCCGCAATGCATCGAACGTCCGCTTGGATTCTTCGCTGCGCTCAGAATGACACCTGAAGATCATCATGCCTTTTAAAGCACTTAATTTGTCCGAGAATGTTCTCCGCGGCGTCCAAGCTGCGGGTTACACGGACCCCACTCCTATTCAGCTGCGCGCGATTCCCGTCGTGCTCGGCGGCGGGGACCTCATCGGTTCCGCGCAGACCGGCACCGGAAAAACGGCGGCCTTCGCTCTGCCCATCCTGACGCTCCTCGGTGCGCATCGGCCCGGCCAGAACGCCCGCGTGCTCGTGCTCGAGCCGACGCGTGAGCTCGCGGCTCAGGTCGAAACGGCGTTCCGCGATTTTGCGCGCTTCTCCGATCTGCGTGCCGTCGCGATCTTTGGTGGCGTCGGCTACGGCCTGCAGCGCCAGGAACTCCGCCGCGGCGTCGACATCATCGTCGCCACACCGGGCCGCCTGATGGATTACCTCAAGGAAGGCACCATCTCGCTCCGCGATATTTCCATCCTCGTCCTCGACGAAGTCGACCGGATGTTGGACATGGGCTTCCTGCCCGTCGTGAAGGACATCATCAGTCGCTGCCCAAAGAACCGGCAGACGCTTTTCTTTTCCGCCACGGTTCCGCCCGAGATCGCGGCCGTCGCTTCGTTCGCGTTGCGCAACCCGGCCCGCGTCGAAATCGGTGCGAATCGCTCGGTCAACAAGTCGGTGAACCACGCGGTTTACCCCGTCGCCTTTGAGCAGAAATTTGACCTGCTGCTCGCGCTGCTCGCGAAAGAGGAGTTCGACAGCGTGCTCGTCTTCTCGCGCACCAAGCACGGCGCGGACAAGATCGCGCGTCGCCTCAAAACCGCGAACCACAGCGTGGCCGTGTTGCACGCGAACCGCTCGCAAAACCAGCGCATCGAGGCGCTCGCAGGGTTCAAGAGTGGTAAATACGAGGTCATGGTCGCGACCGATATCGCGGCGCGCGGCATCGACGTCGCGGGCGTGTCACATGTTATCAATTACGACGTCCCGGAGAAGCCCGAGGACTACGTGCACCGCATCGGCCGCACCGGTCGCGCGCAGGCCGTCGGCGACGCGTGCACCCTCGTCAGCCCGGAGAACGCCAGCGACCTCCGCGACATCGAGCGTTTCATCGGCCAGAAAATTCCCGAGCTGAAACTCGAGGGCTTCGATTACAAGCCGCTCGCGCCGCGTCCGCCGCAGCCGGCGGGCAACCGGCCGCAAGGTAGTCTTCCTGGCACGATCCGCCACCGCGGCGGGTTTCGTCGGTTCAAGAGCCGGCGCTAATTTGAGATAGCCCAGGCCTCGCGCCTGGTGTGCTGTCATGGGCGCAGGCGGGACCCGCCTGCGCCTTTTTCATGCCTTCTGCCACCGCTCTCGAACGCCATCTCGCTGCCGTGCGTGCGTGCCGGCGCTGTCCGCGCATGCACCCGCCGCCGGTCGTGGGCCGGCGCGTGGCGAGCAAGGTGTTGCTCGTAGGGCAGGCGCCAGGAGACAAGGAGCCGAAACTGGGCAGGCCTTTCGCGTGGACTGCGGGCAAGACGCTTTTCAAATGGTTCAACGGCGCGCTCGGCTGGCTCGAGGACGAGACGCGCGATCGAATTTATTTCGCCGCCGTCTGCCGCTGCTTTCCGGGCAAGCGACCGGAGGGCGGCGACCGGGTGCCCGCGCCGGACGAGATCGCGAATTGCTCGGTGTGGCTGGAGCGCGAGTTTGCGCTTTTGCGGCCGGAGCTCGTGCTCCCGGTGGGCAAACTGGCGATTGGACAGTTCCTCGGCGAGCGACCGCTGATCGAGACGATCGGAAAAAAATTCGACGTCGTGTATCGCGGGCACGCGGTGGAGTGCATCCCGCTCCCGCATCCGTCGGGCGCATCGCCGTGGCACCGGATGGAGCCGGGCAAGACGCTGCTGAACGAGGCGCTCGCGCTCATCGCCAAACATCCGGCGATCAGGGTGGATTAAGCAGAAAACCAGGAAGCCAAGGAACGAACCGCTGTCTTGAGTTCGATTCTTGGCTTCCTGGTTTCCTGCTTAAAATATTCCGCTTCAGTTGACGCGATTCCACACCGGCTGGCCGGTGACGGCGGCTCTGGCGATTTTCGCGGAGGTGCTGCGCATCTCGATCATGCCCTCGGGCGAGCAGAAGGCGGCGTGACACGTGCAAATCAGATTGGGCGCCGCGGCTTCCTCGGGCGTGCGCAGCGGCTCGTTTTCGACGACGTCGAGCCCAGCTCCGGCGAGATGTCCGCTGTGCAAAGCGGCG
>JANPIT010000717.1:0-3056 GCA_031425115.1 Opitutaceae bacterium
AGGGCGGCCTTTTATCGTGCCCGTCTGCATCGACGACACGCCGGAGTTGGGCGCAGAAGTGCCGGAGGCGTTTCTCGCGGTGCAGTGGATGCGAGTCTGCGACGGCGAAAACGCGGATGCGTTGGTCGAGCGCGTGAAAAATCTGCTGGCGGGCGGAGAAGCTTGGCGAACGAATCCCCCGCTCGGCTCGTCCTGGTCGGCCCGAAAATCCCGGGCCGCCGCGGAGGACGACACGCCGGACATCCCGGACTACGAGATGCTCCGCGTGATTGGCCGCGGGAGCTACGGCGACGTGTGGCTCGCGCGCGGCATCACGGGGATTTACCGCGCGATCAAGGTCGTGTGGCGCGACCGCTTCGCCGACGCGGGGCCGTTCGAGCGCGAGTTCAAGGGGCTCAAGGAATTCGCGGCGATCTCGCTCGGCGAGTCGATCCAGATGGCGCTGCTGCACATCGGGCGCAGCGACGACGCGGGATATTTTTATTACGTGATGGAGCTGGCCGACGACGCCGACCGCGGTCGCGACATCGTGCCGGCGAGCTACGTGCCGCTTACGCTGACCGAGGCGCGCAAGCGTCGCGGCCGGTTGCCGGCGGCGGAGTGCGTCGGCGTCGGCGTTGAGCTGGCGCGCGTGCTCGCGGGTCTGCACAAACGCGGGCTCCTCCACCGCGACATCAAGCCGTCGAACATCATCTTCGTCGGCGGCGTCGCGAAACTCGCCGATATCGGGCTCGTCACGCCCGCGGGCGACGCGAGCACGTTTGTCGGCACGGAGGGATTTGTCCCGCCCGAGGGCCCGGGTTCGGCCAGCGCCGACGTCTATGCGCTGGGAAAAGTAATCTACGAACTCGCGACGGGGCTCGACCGGCAGGAATTTCCGAAATTGCCGGCTGAGGTGCGCCGGCTGCCCGACAGCAAGGCGCTCTTCGAACTCAACGAAATCATTATCCGCGCCTGCGAGCGCGATGCCGCGAAACGCTACGCGGACGGCGTCGCGTTCCTTGCGGATCTGCTCGTTTTGCAGAAGGGCAGTTCGCTGCGCGCGCGGCGGGTCGGAAAAGGGGTCCTGCGCTGGGCCGGGATGACGGCGATGGTGGCGATGCTGGTCGGCGGTGGGTTCTTCTGGTGGAAAGGGCGCCCGCCCGTCGTCGCGGCATCGGGGGCGAGCCCGCCTCGTCCGGTGGCGGTAGCGGCCGCCGACAATTCGATCGCGGTGCTGCCGTTTGCGAATCTCAGCGGCGATCCGACGCAGGAGTATTTTTCCGACGGCATCACGCAGGAGATGCTCGGGGTGCTGCGCCGCGAGCGCGATCTCACGGTGCCGGGCGACATGTCCTGCTTTGCGTTCAAGGGCAGGAGCGTCACCGCAGCGGAGATCGGCAAGGCGCTCAACGTGGCACGGCTCGTCGAGGGCAGCGTGCGCCGGAACGGCAATCAGGTGCGTATCAGCGTGACGCTTACGCGGGTGGCGGACGGCTTCGGCGAAGAGGTAGGCACGTTTACGGAAGAACTCTCGAACATCTTCGCGTTGCAGGAAAAGCTGGCCCACGCCGTGGTCGCGAAGCTGACAAAACGCGAACCCACGACGGTGTATGTCGTGGGCACGACGAACCCGGAGGC
The DNA here is from genome assembly GCA_031425115.1 of Opitutaceae bacterium. Classification (GTDB taxonomy): domain Bacteria; phylum Verrucomicrobiota; class Verrucomicrobiia; order Opitutales; family Opitutaceae; genus ER46. Next base: position 1,621 of record JANPIT010000717.1, read on the forward strand.
CTACGACCTCTATCTGCGTGGCCGATCTCTTCAGATCAGCGGGCTCACGCCGACCGCGGGCGTGGACATGTTGAAGACGTTTGAGCAAGTCGTCGCGCTCGATCCCAACTACGCGCTGGCGTGGGCGCGGCTGTCGCAGGCCTATTCGCGGATGCGATTCGGCGGGCGCGATACGAGCGCGAAGAACGCCACCAACGCCAGGAACGCCGCCGCCGCCGCGCTGCGGCTGGCGCCCAACCTCGCGGAAGCGCGCCTCGCGATGGCGCGCATTCATTTTACCTACGACTCCGATCTCGACGCGACCGAGCGCGAACTCGATGCCGTCGACCGGCTGGGTCCCAACGATGCGGAGGCACTCGCGCTGCGAGCGGCGGTGAAACGGGCCCGAGGGCACCGGGGCGAAGAATTGGCCCAACTGATCGCGCGCTCGGCGGAGCGCGATCCACAGAACTCCGACACGCTCGTCAGCCTGGGCAACATGCTCGGCCCAATGGGCCGGTTCGCCGAAGCCCACCGGCTCTACGAGCGAGCGCGCGCCGTCGCGGACATCGGGATTCATCGCCGGCCGCAGGCGATGAACTGGGTGAAGTGGACCGGCGACGCCGCTGGCGCCGGGAAATTTCTCGACGAGACACCGGAAGGTTCCTTCGACACCGTCCTGCTGGGCGTTGATCGCGCGAAAATGCGAGTGATGGTCGGGGATTTCGCCGGTGCGATTGCGGATTACGAGAGGCTGCGGCCGCTCGAGGCGGCGCGGGGCAATCCCGTCATCCCGGACGGGCGCTTCGACCTGTTCGTGGCGCGGCTCGAGGCGCGGCTCGGCCATGCCGTGCGCGCGAACGAACTGTGGGCCAGGTCGCTCTCAGCGCTGCAAGGCGTCGCGAAGGAGGCTCCCACCAGCGTGAGATTCGCCGGCAGCCTGGCGTCCGCGCATGCGCTCCTGGGCGAAAAAGCCGCCGCGCGGACGTGGATGGCGAAGTGGCTCGAGGCTCCGACGCAAAATGAAAGCCGCCGGCAGCTCGAAAAAGCGGAGCTGCTGGCGTTGCTGGGCGACACGGATGCCGCCGTTGCCGAGCTGCGGGCGTTGCATGAGAACGGCCACGCCTTCGGCTATCTGCTGCGTCTCGAACTGGAATGGGAGCCGCTGCGCGGTGACCCGAAATTCCAGCAGTTGATGAAAGAGGCCGAGGCCCGCGCCAATGCGCAGCCGCGGCCGCCGGCGGGGCTGACCGATGGGGAGAAGCGGAGTCAGGGGCAGAAGGAACGCAGGGCAGCGGACGCGACCGAAGCGAAATCCGTGGCCGTGCTGGCGTTCAAGAATGTCGGCGGAGATCCGGCCAACGCGGCGATCGTCGAGGGCATCGCACTCGAACTCATCAGCGTCCTCGGCCGCGTGCCCGAACTCACGGTGCGCGGCAACAGCTCGTTGAGTTACT
>JANPIT010000718.1:0-4570 GCA_031425115.1 Opitutaceae bacterium
CCTTTGGCCTCGACGCGCTCGACGCGGGAGAGGTGTGTGTGGTCGGCGCGCCCGGCTCCACCGCGTCGCCCCGCGCGCGCTGGGCCCAGGGCGTCGGCTTCCTCAGCGAGAATCGCAAGGAGGAGGGCCTGATGCTCACGCAATCGATCACGGACAACGTCACGCTGACCAAACACGCCGCGTTCGGCCGTTTCGGCTGGATCAGCGCAGCGCGGCAACGCGCCACTGCCACGCGGTGGATCGACGTGCTGCAGGTGAAGTGCCGCGATGGCGCGCAACCGATCGGCCAGCTCTCCGGCGGCAACCAGCAAAAAATCGCGATCGCCCGGCTGCTCGAGCATTCCGCGCGGATTTTTCTACTCGATGAACCGACGCGCGGCATCGACGTCGGCAGCAAAGCTCAGATCTATCAGCTCATCGGCGATCTCGCCGCCACCGGTAAGGCCGTGATCGTGATCAGTAGCTACCTGCCGGAACTCCTCGGGCTGTGCGACACGATCGCTGTCATGTGCCGCGGCGAACTCTCCGCCGTGCGGCCCCGCGCCGAATGGACGGAAGCCGAAATCATGCGGGTCGCGGTCGGCGGCGCTGAAGGGATTAATTCAGAAGCCACAAAGCCATGAATCGAACCTTCTGCTTCTGTCTCCTGGTTCCTTGGTTTCCTGCTGCCATCGGTAGTCAGGAAATCCCGAGTGTGCCCGTCTTCCGACTGGTTCATGGCTTTCTGGCTTCTGAATTAATCTCCGGTTCTCCCGCTCAATGAAAGACACCGCCAAAATCGTCTTCGCGAAAGCCGGCCCGTTTCTTGGGTTGCTGCTCGTGATCGTGATGTTCGCGAGCGCGGTGCCATCGGATAGTGACGGGCAGCAGATCTTTTTCACGTATCAGAATTTCAAGAACATCTTCACCCAGACCGTGGTGGTCGCCGTGGGCGCGCTGGGCATGACGCTCATTATCGTCAGCGGCGGCATCGATCTTTCCGCCGGCTCCAGCATCGCCTTTTCGAGTGTGGTTGGCGCACTCTGCATCAAGCATGGCTGGGGCACGGGGCCGGCGGTGCTTGCGACCATCGCGGCGGGTGGGGCGATCGGGCTCCTGAACGGGACGTTGATCGCCTCGCTGCGGCTCGTGCCTTTCATTATCACGCTCGGCACGCTGGGCATTGCGCGTGGCTCGGCCAAGCGGCTCGCGTCGAATCAAACCGTCAACTACGACACCTCGCCCATCAACGGGTGGATGACCACGGCCGATCCGTTTAGCTACGCGCTGCCGAACGGCGTATGGATCGCCGTCGGACTCGCGATCGTGACGGCGGTGGCGTTGCGCCACTCGGTTTTCGGCCGACACATTTTCGCCCTCGGCTCCAACGAAGCGACGGCGCGCCTGTGCGGCCTACCGACGACGCGGTTGAAGATTTCCGTCTACGCGCTGGCCGGCTGCTTTTTCGGGCTCGCCGGGCTCTTTCAACTTTCGCGGCTGCGTCAGGGCGACCCGACGGTCGCGGTTGGGCTGGAACTCGACATCATCGCGGCGGTGATCATCGGCGGCGCGAGCCTCAATGGCGGAGTTGGCACGGTCCTCGGCTCGATGATCGGCGCGCTGATCATGGCGGTCCTGCGCAACGGTTCTCAACAGATGGGCTGGGGCACCGAGCTGCAGGAAATCATCATCGGGGTCGTGATCATCGCCGCGGTGTATGTCGACCGGCTGCGACAGGGGCGGAGAGAAGCTTAACGGCTGCGCCCCCGGCGATTCGCCGCATGGATCCGGCTTGCGCGCGGGTGAAGCCAGTCCGCGGCCGGTCATGGGAAATTACCGCTGAACCGGAGTGTCTTTGATTGCGATATCTCGGCCTGGCGTTCGCTTCGTTACTGGTCGTCGTTACGGTGACACCATGAAGTCCCGCCCGTTTGGCATCGTCGTGATCGGGGCTTCGGCCGGCGGGCTCGATGCCCTCAGCAAGTTGCTTGCTTCGTTGCCACTGGATTTCCCGGCCGCCGTGTTTGTCGTGAAACATATGGCAGCGGACGTGACCGGAACCGCCCTGCTCGTTAATCTCAAGAAACACGGCTCGCTGCCGTGCGAACTCGCGCGCGACGCCGAGTCTATTGTCCCTGGCCGGATCTATATAGCGCCGCCGGATCATCACCTGCTGCTCTCGAAAACCAAGGTCGTGATCTCGAAGGGCGCCCGGGAAAATCGTTCGCGTCCCGGGATCGATCCGCTGTTTCGCACCGCGGCGGTCGCGTTCGGTTCCCGGGTCGTCGGCGTGGTTCTAACCGGTTATCTTGATGACGGCACCGCCGGCCTGATCGCGATCCATCGCTGCGGTGGAATATGCGTGGTGCAGGATCCCAAGGATGCGGTGTATCCCGACATGCCGCAGAATGCGCTGAACAATGCCGTGGTCGATCACTGCGTCCCGCTCGCCGAAATAGGGCCCTTACTCGTGGCGCTGGTGCGTAAAGTTCTCCCGAGGTCGGTCGCCGTGCCGAAGGATGTCATCTTGGAAGCTAAGATTGCGGATCGCGTATTGAGCGATGTCGCCTCGTTGGAATCGTTGGGTGAACAGGTGCCGTTCAATTGTCCGAACTGCGGGGGAGTGCTCTGGGAGATCGAGAAGGAAAAACAACTCCGCTACCGCTGTCACACCGGCCATGCGTTTACGGCGAATGTGTTGATTGCGGAGCAGACCAAAAAGATCGAAGAAACCCTTTGGATTGCGCTGCGCATGTTCGAAGAGCGAAAAAATTTGCTGGTGACCATGTCCGATCCGGCGAGTCGGGGGCACACGGCATCGGTGGCGGAACGCCTGACGGAATCGCAACTGCACATCCAGCGGATCCGCGGAATTTTGCTTTCCGGCAGTGAGTTGACGGCCGAAATCCCCCGTTCGAAACCCAGCGCGAAGCCCTGAACAAGGTCGGCGCCTATCAAATGCGTGCGTGCTAAAGCGTAGCGCGGGGCAGAATTATTCCCAGCTCGCCACCGGACGTTTCCCTAGTGGATTAGGCTTTTACCAGTAGTAGGGCTTCGCACTGTAGGGGGTTTCACGGACATGTTATAGCCTAGAAAGAACGCTGTATCCAGACTTTACCCACAGTAAATTTAGTCACGCGCCGCCCCCCGATCGGCGCAGTGCCCGGATGTTTTCCTCCGACAGGGCGTGCGGTTGTTCCACGAGCTCGGCGCGGCAGAACAACCGAAAACTCTTTCCCTTCCGGTCCCGTCAAAGTCCCCTTTTTAAAATCATAATTCAAGCCATGCCCTCCAAAACTCCGGCTGCGCCAGGTCCCTCCCGCAAAAAATCTCCCGGCCCCAAGAAGGTGGCTGGCGCCAACGGTAACTTGCCGGCCAAAGCGCGACTGCAGTCGATAGCAGCGAAACGTGGCGCCGGACTGCTTACCGTGGACTTGGCCGAGCTGCATTCGCATCAGTTGCTCGCGGCGATCGTGGCGTTACGCGACGGAGATTTTTCGGTGCGTTTACCCGCGGATTGGACGGGCACGGATGGCCGAATTGCGGAGGCGTTCAATCGAGCGCTGGCTCATGAAGATCGCATCGCTCAGGAGGTGGCGCGGCTCAGCGTGACGGTGGGTAAAGAGGGGCGGCTGACCCAACGCATGTCGGTGCCTGGTGCGATCGGCGGGTGGGCCACGACGGTGGACTCCTTGAACACGCTGTTGGATGATCTCGTGCGGCCGACGACGGATGTCGCGCGCGCGATCGGCGCGGTCGCCAAAGGTGACCTTGGCCAGTCGATGGATCTGGAGGTGGATGGGCGCGAGTTGAAGGGCGAGTTCCTGCGCTCGGCCAAGCTGGTTAACCGAATGATCGATCAGCTCTCGGTTTTCACTTCAGAGGTGACGCGCGTGGCGCGTGAGGTCGGCACCGAGGGCAAGCTCGGTGGCCAGGCTCAGGTCAAAGGTGTATCCGGCGTGTGGAAAGATCTGACGGAGTCGGTGAATCAGATGGCGGGCAACCTGACGGCGCAGGTGCGCAACATCGCCGACGTGACCATCGCGGTGGCGAACGGCGACTTGTCCAAAAAGATCACGGTGGATGTCCGTGGCGAAATTCTGCAACTCAAGGAAGCCATCAATAAGATGGTCGATCAGTTGCGGTCGTTCGCTTCCGAGGTCACGCGCGTGGCGCGCGAGGTCGGCACGGATGGGCGCCTCGGCGGCCAGGCGGTGGTGCCGGGTGTCGCTGGCACGTGGAAAGATCTCACCGACTCGGTGAACGCCATGGCCACCAATCTCACGGCCCAGGTGCGTAACATCGCCACGGTTACAACCGCCGTCGCGCGCGGAGATCTTTCCCGTAAGAGTACGGTCGACGTGCGCGGGGAAATTCTGGAGCTGAAAAACACGATCAACACCATGGTCGACCAGCTCAACGGTTTCTCTTCGGAGGTGACGCGCGTCGCGCGCGAAGTCGGCACCGAGGGTAAACTGGGCGGTCAGGCGCAGGTCGCCGGCGTGGCGGGCACGTGGAAGGATCTCACCGACACGGAGACCACACTTCAGACCAATCGTCAGGCGGAGGTAGGCAATATCGCCGAGGTGAC
>JANPIT010000719.1:0-5331 GCA_031425115.1 Opitutaceae bacterium
CGCCCGCTGCCGAATGAGCGGGCCTACATTCTCGACCGGCGGCAGCACCCGGTGCCGATCGGCGTGCGCGGCGAACTCTACCTGGGTGGCGACAAGCTGGCGCGCGGTTATTTGAATCGCGCCGAGCTCACGCGGGAGAAATTCCTCGAGCTCGCGTCTCTGCCGGGCGAGCGCGTTTATCGCACGGGGGACGGCGCGCGGTATCTCGCGGATGGCACGATCGAGTTTCTCGGGCGGTTGGATCATCAGGTGAAAATCCGCGGCTATCGGATCGAGCTGGGCGAGATCGAAACGGTCCTCTTGCAGCATCCTGCCGTGGCGGAAGTGGTGGTCGTGGCGCGGGCAGAGGCCACAGGCCTCTCCCAGCGACTCGTCGCTTATGTGGTGCGGCGCGCTGATACGACGGCGGAGATCACGCCGCATGAACTGCGCGAACACGTTTTGAAGCGCCTCCCGGATTACATGGTGCCCTCTGCCTTTGTGCGGATGGACGCGTTGCCGCGCACGAGCAGCGCCAAGGTGGACCGTCGCGCGCTACCCGAGCCGGACTTTGGCGGGGCCGCGGCGGCGATCCAGGTTGCGCCGCGAAACACGACGGAAGAGTTGCTCGTCGAGATTTGGCGCGACGTTCTCGCGGTGCAGAAACTGGGCGTGCATGACAATTTCTTCGAACTCGGCGGGCATTCATTGCTCGCGACCCAAGTGCTGGCCCGTATCCACGACTCCCTCGGCGTGGAGTTGACGATGCGGCAGTTCTTCGCCGCACCCACGATCGCTGGCCTCGCACCGGCGGTCGAAGGAGCCCTGATTGAAGATATCAAAGCGACGGACGCTGATCAGGCGCCCAAGCACCAATTGGTAACGGCTAAGGACTGATCATGACCGCCAAAGAAGAAATTTTACCCTCCCGTATGGAGCTATCAGGATCACAGCGCGCCCAGCTTGAAGAACGCTTGCAACGCGCCCGCCAGTCGAGTTCGCGCTCGCCAGAGCCGCGCGTGTCGATCCCGCGCGTCGAGGCGCGCGACAGCGTGCCCCTGTCCTTTGCGCAGGAGCGGCTTTGGTTTCTTGACCAGCTCGAGCCGGGCACTGCCGTCTACAATGTTTGCCAGGCGGTGCGGATGAAAGGCACCCTGGATCTCGCGGCCCTCGAAAAGGCGCTGAATGAAATCATCCGCCGTCACGAGATTCTCCGCACCAATTTTGTCGCGGCCGATGGGCTCGCGGTGCAATCGATCTCTCCTTCCCGCACGCTCGTCCCGACGGTGGTTGACCTGAGTGCGTGGCGCGATGGCACGGCGGAAGAAGAGTTGCAGCGGCGGCTGCAGGAAGAGTCGCGCCGGCCCTTCGATTTCACGCGCGACTTGTTGCTGCGTGCGCTGGTGGTGCGGGTGAGCGCGACGGAACACACGCTGATGCTGACGATGCATCACATTATTTCCGACGGCTGGTCCATCGGGATTTTGTTTCGCGAGATCTCGGCGCTCTACACGACCTATTGTCTCGGTGAAGCGCCGTCGCTGCCCGAGCTGCCCATTCAGTTTGCCGACTTCGTGCACTGGGAACGCGATGCGGTCCAAAGCGCGGCGATGGAGAAGCCGCTCGCCTATTGGAAAGCGCAACTCGGCGGGACGCTGCCGGTGGTGGAGCTGCCGGTGGATCATCCGCGTTCGCTGGCTCCGATGTCACGGGGTGCGGCCTACGCCGTGACTTTGCCCAAGCCTTTGACGAATGCGCTCAAAGCGCTCGGGCAGCAGGAAGGAGCGACGCTATTCATGACTCTGCTTGCGGCGTTCCAGGTGCTGCTGAATCGTTGGACCGGCCAGGATGATATTGTGGTCGGATCTGTCGTGGCCGGCCGCCGCAAGGTGGAGCTCGAGAAACTTATCGGCTTCTTCGTCAACACGCTCGTTTTCCGCGGCGACTTGAAGGGCAATCCGACCTTTCGTGAGCTGCTCGCTCGCGTGCGTGAGACCTCCCTCGGCGCGCTGGCCCATCAGGATTTACCATTCGACCGGCTGGTGAAAGAGCTGCGGCCCGATCGCACGCTCACGCGCAATCCGCTGTTTCAAGTGATGTTCGTGCTGCAGAACGCGCCGATGTCGCCGACGGAACTGCCTCGCCTCACGCTGGAGCCGATCGAAGTGGATACGGGCACGACGAAGTTCGACCTGACGCTCTCGATGATGGAGATGCCGCAAGGATTGCGGGCGGCGCTCGAATACAACGCCGACCTTTTCGAGCCCAGCACGATTGCGCGGATTCTCGGCTGTTTCCAAACGCTCCTCGAAGGAATTGTGACGCACCCGGAGCAGCGCATCGCGCGGCTTCCCTTGCTCACGCCGGCGGAACGTCACCAGGTGCTTTCCGGCTGGAATCAGACCGCGTCGAGTTTTCCGCGGGAGAAGACCATCGTCGATTTGTTCGACGAGCAGGTCGCACTCGCGCCGACCGCCGTCGCGGTGCAGTTCGAGGACCGCGAGCTCACCTATGCGCAGCTGGACGCGCGGGCCAACGAGCTGGCCGTGCGGTTGCGCGCGGCGGGAGTGCGGCCCGACGTGCTGGTCGGTCTGTGTCTGGAGCGCTCGATCGAGTTGATCGTGTCGCTCGTCGCCATCTTGAAGGCAGGCGGGGCTTACGTCTCGCTCGATCCTGCGTATCCGAAGGAGCGGTTGGTCTTCATGCTGGAAGACATCACTGCCCCGGTGCTGATCACGCAGCGGAACCTGCGCGACAAGCTGCCGGCCAATGACGCGTTCGTGATCTGTCTGGACGCTCCGACGGAGGGCGGCCGTGCGCCATCGCCTGCGCCCGCTGCGAGCGGTGTGCTCACGTCCAAAAATCTCGCTTACGTCTCCTACACGTCCGGATCCACCGGACGGCCGAAAGGCGTTTGCATTCCTCATCGCGGCGTGGTGCGCCTGGTGAAGAACACGGATTTCGCGCGCTTTGGCCGCGACGAAGTATTTCTCCAATTTGCGCCGATCGCGTTCGACGCTTCCACCCTCGAGATCTGGGGCGCGTTGCTCAATGGCGGCCGGCTCGTCGTCGTGCCGCCCGGGCCGTGCTCGCTGGCGGAGCTGGGCAGCGTGATTGAAAAACGCGGCGTGACCACGCTGTGGCTGACCGCGGGCCTCTTTCACCAGATGGTGGAGGAGCAGTTGGATTCGCTGCAAAATGTGCGGCAGCTCCTGGCCGGCGGCGACGTGCTCTCGGTGCCTCATGTGGTCCGCGCCCTCGAACAGTTGCCCCGCGCGCAATTGATCAACGGATACGGCCCCACCGAAAACACGACCTTTACGTGCTGCCACCGCATCACGGCGCCGCCGCTTGCGGGACGTTCCGTGCCGATCGGCCGGCCCATCGCCAACACCCAGGTTTATATTCTCGATCGGGAAATGCAGCCGGTGCCGATGGGCGTGCCCGGCGAGCTCTTCACCGGGGGTGACGGTCTGGCGCGCGGCTATTTGAACCGGCCGGAACTTACGGTGGAAAAATTCGTCGCACATCCATTCAGTCCGGATGCCGGTGCGCGGCTCTATCGCACGGGCGATCTCGCGCGGTGGTTGCCCGATGGCAGTGTCGAGTTCCTCGGCCGCATCGACCGGCAGGTGAAGATCCGGGGGTTCCGCGTCGAACCGGCCGAGGTCGAGGCGATCCTGTTGACGCATCCGGCGGTCAAGGAATGCGCGGTCATCGTGCGAGAGGATGCGAGCGGGGCGAAATGCCTCGCGGCCTACATCGTCACCACGCACCAGCCCGCGCCCGCGCCCGACACGTGGCGCACGTTTCTCGAGGACAAGCTGCCCGAATATCTCATGCCATCGAGCTTCGCGACGCTCGATACGCTGCCGCTCAATGCGAACGGAAAAGTGGATACGGCGGCCTTGCCCGCCTTCGACGGCACCCGTCCGGAGCTGCAACACAGCTATGTGGCGCCGCGGGACGAGGTGGAAAAGCAGCTCGCGGAGATCTGGAGCAATGTCCTCGGGGTGCATCCCATTGGCGTGCACGATCGGTTCTTCGACCTGGGTGGGCACTCGTTGCTCGCCGTCCGCATGGTGGCACACCTCGACAAAAAATTCGGCAAGAAGCTGCCGGTCTCGGCCATTTTCCAACACCGCACGATCGAGCAGCTGGCGAAGTTGCTGCGGGACCCGGGTCAGCGCTACACGCCCGTCAGCTCGATCGTCGAGATACAGGGGAGCGGCCGCCGGCCTCCCGTGTATTTTGTGCACGGCGTGGGCGGCGGCATGTTCTGGGGCTACTCGAATCTCGCGCGTCACCTCGGCAACGATCACCCGATCTACGCTTTCAAATCGCGGGGCATGGAAGGCTTGCCGGAGTGGTCCACGATCGAGGAGATGGCGACGCATTACGTGGCGGATTTGAAGGCGCAGCAGCCGCAGGGGCCGTATCTGCTCGGTGGTTACTGCTTCGGCGGAGTCGTGGCCTACGAGATGGCGCGTCAACTCGAGACGCGCGGCGATAAAGTCGCGCTGCTGGCGCTGATCAACTGTTCGCCGCCAAACACGGAATACGAACGTCCCAACCGCGGCACGCTCGGGTGGAAGCTCAGGTTCCTGCGGAATATCTCCTACTGGATCGGCTGCTTCTGCTTCAGCTGGACCTGGCGCGAGCGGAAGGATTTTGTGCGTTGGAAGCTCGCCGTCGTGCGCCGCAAGGTCACGGGGGCCGCCGTCACCGCGGCGCCTGAACAAACCCAGCTGGATCTGACGGATCTCGACGAGTTGCTTAACCTCGCCGACTACTCGGTGAAACAGCGCGAGCTGTGGCAGCACCACGTCCGCTTGCTCATGGCCTACCAGCCGGGCACTTACGGCGGGCAGGTGACTCTCTTCCGCACCCGCGGTCATGCGCTCGTAACGTCCTTTGACGAGCACTACGGTTGGAGCGAACTAGCGCGGGGTGGCATCTCGATGCGCATCATGCCGGGTGGTCATGGCAACATCCTCGATGAGCCGCATGTGCGCGCGGTGGCGCGGGCTTTTGATACGTGTGTGCCCCCGGCGAAAGGGGCGGCGTCATGAAGTCGATGACCTTCTCTGGCAGAAGTTCGGCCGCTCCGCTGGCATCTCCGGTCCCGAAACGTCCGGTGGCGCTGCGGTTGCCGGCCAACGATGTCGAAGTCTGGCGCGCGAGCTTGGATGATCAGCCGATCGAAGCGGTGCGGCTCATGCAGACGTTGATATCGGTGGACGAAGTGGAGCGCGCTCGCGGTTTTTTCTTCGATCGCGACCGCCGGCGCTACATCATCGGCCGCGGAATATTGCGCATGCTGCTGGCCCGTTTTCTGGACTGCGGTCCCCA
>JANPIT010000720.1:0-5148 GCA_031425115.1 Opitutaceae bacterium
GCGCAGCGCCTCCAGGAAAAGCGCGCCGCCGTGCGGTCGGACGCGACGAAACCTGCGTTTGGTCCCGACGACGAAAAGCGCGCCAACGAAATCCGCGTGTTGCTCGCGACACGTGGCACTCGCACCGCGCCGCCGGCCATCGCAGAAACCGTCACGCTGGAAATCACGCTCGCGCCAGATGCGTCGGCCGGTGAACGCGAGATTCGTTTGAGGACCGCAAGCGGTCTTTCCAACCCGCTTACGTTCTGCGTCGGCCAGCTCTCGGAAATCTCGGCACCGGTGATCACGGCGACATCGGCCCGGCCCGTCCGCGATCGTTATCTTGCGAACGAGCCGCGCGCCGCGCGCATGAAATCCGGGACCGAGCTCACGCTGCCGGCCATCATCAACGGCCAGATTCTCCCTGGCGAAGTGGATCGCTTCCGTTTCGCCGCGACGAAAGGCCAACGGCTCACGTTTGTGGTGAGCGCGCGCGCGTTGATTCCTTATCTCGCTGACGCGGTGCCCGGCTGGTTTCAGTCCACGATCGCCATCCTCGATCCGCAAGGCCGTGAGCTCGCCTATGCCGACGATTATCGGTTCGCCCCGGATCCGATCATCTCGTGTGAGATTCCGGCCGATGGTGTCTACGCGCTGGAAATCAAAGACGCCCTTTTCCGCGGCCGCGAAGACTTTGTCTATCGCATCGCCGTCGGCGAACTTCCCTTCATCACCGCGATCTTTCCGCTCGGCGGCCGATCCGGGCAGCGGCTCCCCGTCGAGGTATCCGGCTGGAACCTACCGCGCGACCGCATGGAAATCAACGCCGTCGACCGCGCGCCGGGCACATTTCTCTTTTCCGTGTTCCACCATGCGCAGTTTTCGAACGCCGTGCGCTTCGCACTCGATGCCATGCCCGATTCGTTCGCAACGGAACCCAACGACACGAATCCCCAGGCGCTGCCGCTTATGCTGCCCGCGATCGTCAACGGTCGCATGGAGCGGACGGGCGATGAAGATGTTTTCCGTTTTGCGGGCCGCGCCGGCGATTCGCTCGTCGCAGAAGTGCTCGCGAGGCGGTTGGGTTCACCGCTCGATTCGGTGCTCACTCTCTCCGATGGAAACGGACGCCCGCTCGCGACCAACGACGATTTCGAGGACAAAGGAACGGGTCTACTCACGCATCACGCGGACTCCCGCATCGCTTTCACGCTTCCCGCGGACGGTGTCTATTTGCTGCGAGTGGCCGACACGCAACGCCAGGGTGGCCCGGAATACGGCTACCGCTTGCGGGTCGGCGCACCGCAACCCGACTTCGAACTGCGCGTCGTTCCTTCGACAATAAATGTCCGCGCCGGCGCTTCGGTGCCGATCACCGTCTACGCGTTGCGCCGCGACGGATTCGAAGGCGAAATCGCGCTCGCGCTCCAGGACGCGCCCCGCGGGTTTGTCCTCAGTGGCGCGCGGATTCCAGCGAACGCAGCCGCGGTTCGACTTACACTCACCGTCCCCGCCGATGCGCGCGACGATGCGCCCGTGCTACGCCTCGCGGGCCGCGCCTCAATCCAGGGAAAACCGATGGTCCACCTCGCGGCGCCAGCGGACGACATGATGCAAGCTTTTGCCTACCGCCATCTCGTCCCGGCCAAGGAGCTGCGCGTGTGCGTCGCCGGCCAGGGCGGCGCGATTCGCGTGGTAGACCCGCGACCTGTTCGATTCTCCGGCAGTGGGATTTCCCGCGTGCGCGTGTCGGTCCCATCGGCGAAGACGTTGTCGCGGGTGACCTTCGAGCTGCTGGAGCCGCCCCCCGGCGTGACCGTCCGCGACGTGTCACTGAAAAATGGGATCGCCGAAGTCACCCTCGACTGCGATCCGGCGACCGCCCAGCCGGGGACCCACGGCAATCTGATCCTCCACGCATATGGTGAACGCGCGAACGCTGCTCCCGCGGAATCCAAATCGCCGGCGCGCCCCATCCGCGTTCCGCTCGGTGTCGTTCCCGCGATCCCGTATCTGATCGACGCACTATCCGCTCCCCATTCGTGAACATCTCGTTTCCAGTTTCCTTGCTGCCCATGAAAACCCTCGTTCGTTGCGCTTTGGTCTTCAGCCTCCTGGCCACCGTCGCGTGCGCGGCAGAACCGGCCCAGCGCAATGTCGCGCATTCCGGGGCGAAGCGCACGATCCCCGACCTCGCGCTCGACCTGCTCTGGGTGGAGCCCGGAACATTCACGATGGGCAGTGCCCTGGAGGAGCCCGAGCGACACAAGGCCGAGGGTCCGCAGATGCGCGTGACGTTGACGCGAGGCTTCTGGCTCGGCCGCACGGAGATCACGCAGGCGCAATACGAGGCCATCACGGGCGCAAATCCGAGCACCTTCAAAAACAACGGCGCCGACGCACCGGTTGAGCGCGTGTCGTGGGTCGACGCCATGGGGTTTTGCCGGAAGTTGACCGCGCGCGAACGCGCCGCAGGTCGCCTGCCCGAGGGATTTGTCTACACGTTGCCGACCGAGGCGCAGTGGGAATACGCGCACCGCGCGGGAGCACGGGGTGCGTATCCGGGTGAGCCCCACGCCACCGCGTGGTATGACCTCAATAGCGGGGGAACGACTCATCCCGTCGGTCGGAAGCGCGCCAATCCGTGGGGCTTTCACGACATGGCGGGCAACGTCATCGAATGGTGCCTGGACTGGTATGGCGACTATCCCGGCGGCGTGGTGGCCGATCCGGCCGGACCCGGGCGCGGCTACTACCGCATGGCGCGTGGCGGCAGCTGGCGGACGGATGCGCGACTCGGCCGGTGCGCGGCGCGCTCCGGTGGATCGGAAGGGCGGCTCGACTACACGATCGGATTTCGAGTCGCCCTGTGCGCCGCGGCGGCGCCGTGAGGCTCAAACCTCGAGATCGGTCGTCGTCTTCACGGGGGAGGGTTGATGCAGCCGACTCTTGCGCGCGCCCGCGCTTTCGATGAGCGCGCGTTCCAGTTTGTGCAGCGCTTCCGTGATCGCCACTTCCGGCTCCGGCCCGTCGGCATGCATGATGTGATCGGGACCCTCGTTTTCCGCCGTCGCGCAAACCTCAAAATAAGGCGCGCTGGAGTGCGGCGCATGGCGCTTCACGTTGATCCGCACCAAATGGACGCGCGGGTGGGTGTGCCGGACGAGCTTGCTGGCTTTCGCCTCCGCGTGCGCGGTGAGTTCATCGCGCAGGGTGAAACCGTCGGTATGTAGCAGAACGCGGGCAGGGGAGGGATTCATCGGTCGATATCCTACTCGAGGTGATCCGCTGCCCGCTCGTCGTATCTTGCCTGTTTCTCGCCAGATTTTGCGAAACGAACTGCGGTTGCGGTCACGGCTGCTCCCAGCCGAGCTGGCGCCGCCCCGCCGCGGTGACCATCTCGGGCGTCCAGCCCGGTTCCCACACCAGCCGCACCTCTGCACTGGTCACGCCCGGCACCCGCGCGACCGCCGCACGCACGGCATCGAGGATCACGTCACCGGCCGGACAATACGCCGAGGTCAACGTCATCGTGATGACAACCGCGTCGTCGCCGATCGTAACATCGTAGATCAAGCCGAGGTCGGTCACGCTCACGCCGAACTCGGGATCCGCCACGCTCGCGCACGCGGCGTGCACCGCGTCCAGCAACACAGGCGGGCGAACCGTTTTCATGCGCTCCGCGCGGTTGACGGCGGGGCGGCTGTTACCGGGGCATCCGGCCGCAGGAGATGGCGCAGAATGCGCGCGACGTTGCAGAGGAAAATGAAGGCGGAAACTGCAAGGAGGCTAGCGCCCATCCGGGCGAGATCGGGCGACTGTGCTAAACCGGCGGTCAACACGACTGCCAAAGCGATGGCGTGGGTGACGATCCAGGCCTGCTCCAGCCGGCGACTGCCGAGCGCAGTGGCTTGCGGCACCGGCTCGCGGCCGGCCCGCGGGCCGTAGACTTTCATCCAAACGAGGAACGGGATGATTTTGCAGAGCATGCCGGAAATCATGAAACCCAACGCGCCGACGATCAGCGCCACGCCGTAAGCGGCCGCCGTCGTCAGGGACATTTCGCCCGGCAACCGTATCATCGCCAACACGACCCCGGCTACCGTGGCGCTTCCCAGCACCACCGCGCCGAGAGCGAAAGCCTGCAAGCCCGCGTCCAGGACCCGACGCCGCCGCGAGCGAAACGTCGCCACCAGTGCCACACCCGAACATCCGACACCCGCCGCCAGGAGCGAAGCGCCCACGATCGCCACGGCGTGTGCTCCGCAGGCGAGCCCCGGCGTCAGCACCAACAGCCCCCCTTGCGCCATAGCCAGACCGGCCCGAACCCAGCGCGGCCGACGGAGATCGGCCATCGTGAACATCGGCACCAGTTGAAACGTGGCGCCCTGTAGCAGCGTCAGAAAAAATCCACCGAGCCCGACGTGAGCATGCGCGCGCAGCAAATCCAACACCGACAGCGGCAGAAACGGGCTCTGGCGATTCACGGCAAGCGCGATGCCAGATAGCACCGTCGCCGCCAGCCAGCTCACCGCGAGCGGAAAGCTCCACGCGATCGCATCGCGGCGCGTGGAGGCGAGAAACGTGCGCCACGTGCCGACGAGCAAAATGCCCACACCCGCGGTCACGGCGCATCCGCCCAGTGCGACCATCTCGAACTTGCCCTGCGCAAATCCGCTTGCGAGCAGCGCGACTCCGACGGCGTGAGCGCCGAAATGGGCCCACGCTGCGTTCAGCGGGAGCCGAAGCGCCGCGCCCAACACCACGGGCATGAGCTGATAGATCGCGCCCATGCTCACGCTCAGCAGAAATCCCGGCAGCCAGAGATGCGCGAGCGCGACCACACTGGGATGAGAGTGCGGCAACAGCAGGAGCGGCGGCCGCAACACCACCACGATTGCCGCCAGCGCGAGCGCCACGAGCCCGAGGCCGATGAAGGCGAGCGGCAGCCTCGCCCCGCCGACAAGGCCTATCCCCGGCGCTGATGCACCGGGCGCTGGCGGGACCGCGACCGGTTTATCGGCTGATCGTGGTAATCCAGCCTCCATTCGACGCGGCCTCGCAGACGTGATGCGCCCCACGCTCCAACAACTCGACAAACACAGGGATCCGCGGTCGGTCCATGCGCGCGCGAAACGTCGCGGCCACTGCGTCGGGTCGATGGTCACG
>JANPIT010000721.1:0-2429 GCA_031425115.1 Opitutaceae bacterium
CTCCAACGGGTAAAGTCGCGGCCCACCGACGTGCGGCAGCACCAGGTTGCCTTTCTCGCCGATGAATAACGACCCCGTCTTGGGCAGCTCCAAGTCGGCCGGCATCTTCGCCAACTTGCGCTCCGGCCGCAGCCCGCCATCACTCCACGTCACGTTCAAGTTCGGCCCCGCAGTGAGTTCGTTGCCCGGAAACACATAGCGGATCGTCTGCATCGTCGGCCACACCTGGCGATTGATGCCGCTGTGATCCGCCGCGACGGATGTCGGGGCCTTCAGCCCGAGCGACGTGAAAACCGGGTCCAGCACATGACACCCGAAATCGCCTAGCGCGGCGCCCCCGCCGAAATCCTGCCAGTCGCGCCACGCAAACGGATGATAGACGCCGGGCGCGTAGGGCCGCGACGGTGCGCCACCGATCCACAAATCCCAATTTACTTCCTTTGGCACGGGACCCGAGACCGGCGGCTCGAGCAGCCGCGTGCGCTCGTTGCCCGTGTAAGGCGCCCAGGAATGCACGTCCTTCACTTTGCCGATGTGGCCCTCGCGAATCAGCCGGGTCGCGAGCCGATATTCCACCGACGAATGGATCTGGTTGCCCATCTGCGTCACGGCGCCGGATTTCTTGGCCCACAACCGCATCTGCCGGCACTCCCACACCGTGTGCGCGAGCGGTTTCTCACAGTAGACATGCTTGCCGCGCTGCATTGCCAGAATCGAGGGCAAGGCGTGCATGTGATCCGGCGTCGCCACCACGACCGCGTCGAGCGTGTCACCAAGTTTCTCATACATCTGCCGGAAATCCGAGAAGTGCGGCGTCCCCGGCGCAATCTTGTCCACGCGATCAAACGCGCGTGAATCGATGTCGCAGAAACCGACGAACTTCAGCTTTTCATGGCTCAAGAGACTGTGAATATCGGCGTGGCCGCGACCAACAACCCCCATGGCCGCGACCTGCACCCGGCTGTTCGGGCTGGCCGCTCGCAGCACCGCCGGGAAGCCCACCGCAGCGCCTGCGATCACGGAGTGTTTGAGAAAACTGCGGCGCGTGGTCGACGTCGGGGTGGGGTTCATGGGGTGGCGGAAGCGTCGACTTCGCTCCCCGAGGGTCAAGCCCGTGCTGGGCTAAAACTCACCACGAATTGCGTCTTGGCACCAGTGCTCCGGCGCCGACATCCTTGCACCGATCGGTTACTTCCCTGTGCGCTTAAAGCTTCCCCTCCTTTGGTGCGCCGTCGCCTCCGCCCTCGCGCTGGGCTCCGCCGGCTTTGCCGCGACGCCACCGCTCGACTTCGCCCGCGACATCCGGCCGATCCTGGCCAGCCATTGCTACGACTGCCATGGCGCGGAGAAACCGAAGGGCGGCCTCCATCTCACGACGCGCGCCGACGCCTTGCGGGGCGGCGAATCGGGCGTCGCCGCGTTTGTCCCAGGCCACGGTGCCCGCAGCGAACTCATCAAGCGCCTCACGACCACCGACGAGGAAGACGTGATGCCGCAAAAAGGCGAACGCCTCAGCGCGCGCCAAATCGCCCTCCTCACCCAGTGGATCGATCAGGGCGCCGTCTGGCCGGAAAACGTCAAACACTGGGCCTACGAGAAACCCGTGCGCCCGCCTTTGCCGACCTTGCCGGCGTCCGCCACCGCAACCTGGGTTCCGCGCAACGCCATCGATCATTTCGTGTTTTCGCGGCTCGCGGTCGAAGGACTCACGCCCTCGCCCGCGACCGATAAACCGCGCTGGCTCCGCCGCGTATCGCTCGATCTCACGGGACTGCCGCCCACGCCGGCGGAGATCGCGGACTTCCTCGCCGACACGGGCGAGACCGCATTCGAGCGCGTCGTCGACCGGCTCCTGGCCTCCCCGCGCTACGGCGAACGCTGGGCGCGCCCCTGGCTCGACCTCGCGCGCTACGCCGACTCGCACGGTTTCCAGCGCGACGATTTGCGCGACCTCTGGCCGTATCGGGATTGGGTGATACGCGCGATGAATGCCGACATACCCTTCGACCGCTTCACGCTCTGGCAACTCGCGGGCGACCTCATGCCCGAAGTCCAGACCCCAGCGGGCCGACTCGCGCACGCTGACATGCTCATCGCCACCGGCTTCCATCGTGCGGCGCCGACCAATGTCGAGGCCGGCACCGATCAAGAAGAGGGCCGGGTAAACCAGGTCTTTGATCGCGTGAACACCACCGCCGCCGTCTGGCTCGGCTCCACGCTCGAGTGCGCGCAGTGCCACAATCACAAATACGATCCGTTCTCCCAGAAGGAATACTACCAGCTCTTCGCCTATTTTAATAACACTGCGCGCGAAACGGAGTTCGCGACGCCCAAGGCGATGGCCACGATCAAGTTTACCGGCCCATATATCGCCGTTCCCGATGCGACCCAGACCGGTCCTCGCGCCACGCTGCTCGCCCGTCTGAAAC
>JANPIT010000722.1:0-4178 GCA_031425115.1 Opitutaceae bacterium
GTGGCGGTCATGTGTGAGGCGCGCGCGATCGAGGTCGCGGGCGGCGATCGCGCCAGTCTGCGCCCACGCGGCCTGACGCTCCAATTCGCGGCGCGACAGCTCGGTCGCGGCGCGCGCTTGTTCGAGCCGCGCATCGAGGGCGGCGAGCTCAGAGGGGCGCGAACCTTTCTTGAGATCGGCCGCGCGGGCTTCGGCCGAGCGCACCCGGTCGGCGGCCTCGCGCTGGGCGGCGAGCTCGCTGGCGTGCTCCAGCGTGAAGAGGGGAGCGCCCGCCGCGACGCGTGCGCCGCGCTGCACCGCCAGCCGATCCAGGCGACCGGCCAGTGGCGCGGAGACGTGAACGAATTCGCCCTCGAGGTAGCCCTGCCAGCCACTCGGCGTCCGCTGTTCGCAGCCGCCGAGCCCGAGGAGCGCCAGCGCGGCGAGCGCGGCCTTAGCGCGGAAAGAGTTTTTCATATTGCTTGCGCCCGGCGTTGGTGAGGAGGCCGCCGAAGAATAGGTCGATGCCGTTGGCGATCATGTCGCGCGGGGCGAGCCGCAGACGTTCGAGAGCGGCGGGATGCATCAGGCCCTGCATCGCCTGGAGAAAGAACTCGATGGCAAAGCCCGGCGGGAGATTGGTGCGGACGAGGCCGGCGAGCTGGCCCTCTTCGACGAAGCGCCCGAACACATAGGGCAGCGTGGTGCGGCGCACCGCCTCGACTTTTGCGAACAGCCGCGGCGCGTAGCGCTGCAGGTCGCGCACCGTAGACGGGGGCAGTGCGGCCATCCGCTCCAACATGCCCTCGACGAAGCCGCGCAGTTTCTCCGCGAGATTCAGCCCCCGGTTGCCCAGCAGCGCGTCGGCGTCCACCCGAATTTCCGCGGCTAAATCATCGATGACCGCACCGACGATCTCGTCTTTCCCCGCGAAGTGCACGTAGAGCGTCTTCTTGCTCATGCCCAACTCCTCCGCGAGTCCGTCCATCGTGAAACGACTGTAGCCGCGCGCGAAAAAATCCGCCCGCGCCTGCCGGAGGATGCGCGCGCGCAGTTCGGTATTTTCGGGAGCAGCAGGAGCGGGCGAGGCGACGACGGACATAAACGAAGGAAACCAAAACCGTATTTACAGTTTCCAGTGTCAAGCGAGGATCTTGCAGATTGCGGAACGAGAAGAGCTGACAGACCATGAGGCATGTCCCAAAGGCCTGACTGCGCGCGGCGAATCGCCGGTGGCGGGGGGCAAGCGGCGCAGGTGCGGAAAGCTCGCGGAAAATTCCGCGCGGAAAAT
Source organism: Opitutaceae bacterium (assembly GCA_031425115.1). GTDB lineage: Bacteria > Verrucomicrobiota > Verrucomicrobiia > Opitutales > Opitutaceae > ER46. The sequence goes on from JANPIT010000722.1 coordinate 1,271, forward strand.
TCCCGTCACTTGACGCGAGAGAGAGGCGTCCTATTACTTGCCCTCCGAGTAATGTCCCCGCGCACTCTGATTCTGTCTCGTCTCGCTGCCGCGCTCGCCGCTTTCGGGGCCGCGGCGCGGATGGAGGGACAGATCGCGGCGAAGTCACCGTTCATGGCGCCGCAGGCCGCCGCAAATAATGCGCCGACCGCGGGCGCGCCGTTGGAATTCCGTGCGTTGATCGAGACGGCGGAGGGCGTGCAGTTCCGTCTTTACGATCCCGCGAAAAAGACAGGCACGTGGGTGAAGCTCAACGAGAAGAACGCCGAGCTCGAAGTGCTCGCCAAACAGCTTGATGAGGCCCAACAGCCGCCGACCCTTACCGTCGAACATCAGGGTCGCACGCTGACGTTGGCCATGCGGGTGGCCAAAGTTGTTTCATCAGGCTCGGCGGCGCAGGCCATGCCGCCGCCGCCGGCACCGATGCCGCCGTCCGCGGTGCCGACTGCGGTCACGCAGGCCGTGGTGCTGAATCCGACTCCGGCTGATGAACAGCGTCGCCTCGAAGCCGTCGCGGCCGAGGTCGCGCGTCGCCGCGCGTTGCGCGAGCAGGCCACCCAGCAGATCGGCCAGGGCGTGCCCCAACCCGCGGCCCAGCCGCCGCAGATGCAGCCTCAAATGCAGGGGCAGCAGCCGCGTAATTTTCAGCAGCCACCGAATTTGCCGCCCGGTATGCCGATCAATCGGCAAAATCCGAACGAGCGGCGTTAACTCGTCGATGGCGCCGGTCTGATTCGGATTTGGCGGAGGTGGGCATGGTCTTTTGGTTTGGCTGCGTAACTGTAGGCCAGTCCGCTTGCGGACGCGGTTTGGCGCGCGCAAGCGCGCTGACCTACGGTTCAGGTATTTGTATAGCCAAAACAAAAGACCATGCGGAGGTCGGCGGACGGCCCCGAAAATATTTCGTGCGCCACTGCAGTGGCTCGGTAGCGTTTCGGACTCATGTCTGCCGCGCCACCACCGATGTCGACCGCCCCCGCGCAGTCGAATGCGGTGCTGGTCCGCCGGCTCTTCGATCTCGCCTGGCGCTACCGGGTGCATTGCCTGCAGGTGCTGGGACTTCAGCTCGTGCTGCTGACGATGGGAATCACGGGGCTGAGCCTGACGGGGATGGGCATTGATTACATCCGCCACAAAGTGGATGGCACGCCGCTCAGCGCAGGCGCGGCGGTGCGCCTCTTGCCGGACCAATGGCCGTATTGGCAGGTGCTCGCCGTCCTGGCCGGCGGGATACTCCTGCTGGCAGTGGGCCGCGCGTTTCTCAATTTCACCTACACCGTTTCCGTCAACCAGCTGGTCCAGCAACGACTGGTCGTCGATTTGCGCGGCGAAGTTTACGACAAACTGCAGCGGCTGAGCTTTCGGTTTTTCGACGCCAACACCACGAGCTCGATCATCACGCGCGTCACGAGCGATGCGCAGAGCGTGCGGATGTTCGTCGACCAGGTGCTGATCCAGGGCGTGATCATGGTGATCTCGCTCACGGTTTATGTGATCTACATGGTGAACCTGAGTCCCTCGCTGACGCTCGCGTGCCTCGCGACCACACCGTTGCTGTGGGTGTTGTCCGCGTGGCACACGCGGAAGACGCAGCCGGCTTACGCGCTGAACCGCACGTTGGTGGAGAAAATGGTGCAGACCTTCGTGGAGAGTATACAGGGCATTGCGGTCACCAAGGCGTTTGGCCGCGAAGCGGAAGATCGCGCGCGATTCGAGGCGGCGAACCACGCCGTGCTCGCGCAGCAGCGAATCATCTTCTGGCGCGTGAGCCTCTTTTCGCCGGCGATCGGTTTCATCACGCGGATCAACATGATGGTGCTGCTCGGCTACGGCGGGTGGCTGGTGGTCCAGGGTCAGCTGCCGCTGGGCGCGGGGCTCGTCGTGTTCGCCGGCCTGCTCGAGCAATTCTCGGGGCAGGTGAACAACATCGCGACGATCGTGAACTCCGTGCAGCAATCGCTCATCGGCGCGCGGCGCGTGTTCGAGATTCTCGACGCACCGATCGAGGTGAAGAGCGCAAACGATGCGCTCCGACGGACCCGGTTGCGCGGCGAGGTGCGTTTTGAGCACGTGTCGTTTGCCTACGACGGGGCGGAGGCGGTGGTGCGGGACATCGATCTCGAGGTGAAGGCGGGCCAGTGCGTCGCGATTCTGGGGGCGACGGGCGCGGGGAAAAGCGTGCTCATGAGTCTTGTGCCGCGTTTCTTCGATCCGACCGCGGGCCGTGTCTTGCTGGATGGGATCGATGCGCGTCAGCTCCACCTCGACGACTTGCGGCGCAATATCGGCCTGGTATTTCAAGAGAGCTTTTTGTTTTCCAACACCGTCGCGGCCAATATCGCGTTCGGGCATCCGGAAGCGACGCGGGCGCAGATCGAGAAGGCGGCCAGGATCGCGGCGGCGCATGACTTCATCATGCAGCTGCCGAAAGGCTACGACACCGTCTTGGGCGAGAGCGGCAACACGCTCTCGGGTGGTCAGCGACAGCGGCTCGCGATCGCGCGGGCCGTGTTGCTCGAGCCGGCGATCCTGCTGCTCGACGACCCCACCGCGGCGATTGATAGCGAGACGGAGCACGAAATTTTCGAGGCGCTTGATCGCGCGATCGCCGGGCGCACGACCTTCATCGTTGCGCATCGGCTGAGCACATTGCGGCGGGCGGATTCTATTATCGTGCTGGAAAACGGCCGGATCGTGCAGCGCGGCACCCACGAGCAGCTCATGCGCGAGCCAGGGCCGTATTTGCACGTCGCGAGCCTTCAGCTCGTGGATAACCGCGAGCTGCAACAATTGAAACTGCGGGAGGGGGTCGCATGAACTCTCACCTGGTTTTGACGAGAACGATTGTGACTACGTTACGGGAGGCCGG
>JANPIT010000723.1:0-1717 GCA_031425115.1 Opitutaceae bacterium
CACGGAGTGCGAGTTTCCCGAGCGTTGAGCCGTCGCGCCATGAGCAGAGCTTGCATTTCGACCACTCGCGAACGCGAGAGCGGATAAAGTGAAATACACCCCGCCGCCAGCGCGACCCCGATCAAGGGAGTGGCAATCAACGTCGCGCGCAATTGCTCCAGGGTCGCCATCGCCGGGACCGCGTTCGTGACGTATCCACAACGGCTGACGAGGTAGCCACCGAGCAGCGCCGCGACGGCAAACGCGATCCGCTGTTCGAGCGCGAACACCGCGCCGTAGACGCCCTCGCGCCGCTGCCCGGTAGCGATCTCATCGCAGTCGCAGACATCGGCGTTCATCGTCGCCGACATCAGCCAGACGCCCTGCATACCCCACCCGATCAGAAAATAGGAACCGAGCGCCCAATAGGGATGCGCCGGTTGAAGCGTGGCCCACAGGGAGGCGAACCCGACGGCGCCGATGCCGAGTGCGACGAGCGCAGCGCGACGTTTGTCGAAACGCACCGAGATCGCGGTGCTGACCGGCACCCCGGCTAGCGAGCCGAGCATCTGCGCCATGCCCACGCCACCGGTGAGATTGGCCGCCGCATCCTGATTTCCGTGAAAAAGAAAGTAGATCGAGAGCAACAGCGCGACCGTCACCGGCGCATACATGCCGACGATCGCAAAAAAATTCATCCCGAGCATGTGCAGAAACGGGCGATTGCGGAGCGTCGCCCGCAACGCGCTTCCCAGCGATACTTTGGGTGCCGCCGCCAGCACCGCCGTCTCGCGACAGGCAATGGCGGGGATGAGGCACGCGATTAGAATCAAGACTCCAACTCCGCACCCGACCCAGCGTGCGCCGGAAAGAATAACCTCGGCCGATGCACCGGTCGCGTCGCCACTGCCTCCCCCAAAAACGAGCGTCAGTTTATAGAGCCACGGCAGTCCGAGCCCCCCGATCAACCCCACCATCATCCCCCACCCTTGCAGTCGGGTGCGCTCGTGGTAGTCCCCGGTCAGTTCGAGGCCGAGCGCGCGATAGGGCACCAGAAATATGCTGTAGGCCGCGTAGAAAAGAGTCGTCGCCGCCAGAAAATATCCCGCCAGCGCCAGATGGCTCCAGCCCGCCCCCGCCGGCGGGATCCACAACAGCGCCATGGTCACCGCGAGTCCGATCGCGCCGGCAAAGATGAACGGCCGTCGCCGACCCCAACGCCCGCGCGAGTTGTCCGACCACGATCCCACGACGGGGTCGAAAAAGGCGTCCAGCAATCGCGGCAACGAGAGCGCCCACCCGACGTGTTCCGGCGGCACACCGAGTGCGACGGTGTAGACGGGATCCTTGAGCTGACCGATCGTGTTGCCCGCGTAGTTGTCGCCGAGCGAGCCGAGCGCCCAGACGAATTTCGTGCGGCGCGGGAGGCGCTCGACACGGGCGGGAATGGGGTTGGCTTCGGCGGAAGACACAGCAGCGACCGGCAGATTCAGCTCGCCGCACCGTCGAGCGCGACACTCTTCACTGCGACTTTCAGAAGGTGAATTTCAGACCAAGCACCGGGGAGGGATCCAGTCGGAAGCTGGCGGCCGGAGCAAACTGCCGGCCCTGCGCGAAGAGCGAGACGCGTTTGCCCAAGCGGTAGCGAATCTCCAGCTCCACGTAGATTTGCTCCTGCCCGAACACCCAGTCGCCCCATCCGTAGTCGAAAATCGCATACACAGATAACTTCGGCGTG
>JANPIT010000724.1:0-3300 GCA_031425115.1 Opitutaceae bacterium
TTCACCGATGGATGCCTACGCCACCGAGCGCATCGAGCTCCTGCGCGGCCCCAACGCGTTTCTCTACGGCGAGGCCGATCTCGGCGGAGCGAACAACCAGGTCACCAAGCGCGGCCTCTTCACGCGCAGCGTCACGCGCACCAAGCTCATGCTCGGCGAGGATAATTTCCGCCGCGTGGAACTGGATATCAATCGCCGCCTCGGCAACAAGGTCGCGATGCGCATCTCCGGCGTGCAATCGAACAACGATTCGTGGATCGATCACGTGCGACGCGATTTTCGCGGCATCTACGGCGCGGTCACTTACCGCCCTTTCCGCAACACCGCGATCAACATCAGCGCCGAGCACTCCAAGAGCACATCGGTCGCCTCACAGGGCCTTTTCCTCGACCAGTTTTCCTTCACCACCGGCACCAATCTCACCAACACCGCCGGCGTGATCTTCAATCCCGCGAACGGCAGCCTCTACCGGGCCGCCGGCACGCGACGCAGCGCCGGCAGCGGGCTTGGCATCGTCGACGAGACGATCGTGCCGAAATCCTTCCAGGTCACGGGGCCGAACAGCACGTCCAAGGATTACTATGACACCTTTAGCTTCGAGGTGGAGCACAACATCGGCAAGAATCTCCACCTCCTCCTCTCCGGCATCCTTTACTACCGCAACATCGACAATTGGGGCGCCCAGGCCACCCGCACGGTGTATCGCGATCTGTCCCCCGCGCTGCCCAGCGGCGCCGCGAATCCGAATTTCAACCAACTCTTCACGGAATATTTCCGCATCCGCACCGAGAACGGCAACACCCTGCGCGCTGGCCGCTTTTCGGCGGTATATGATCTGAACACGAAGTGGATGAAGCAGCAGTTCATCGTCAACGTGCAGCAGCAACAGGACAACCCGAAGCACTGGGCCCCGAACTGGGGCGAATACGTCAACCCCACGCACCCCACGTTTGTCGGCACGCTGAATCCCGCGCCCACCCAGGCCGCGTTCCTCGCGAACCGCACCACGCTCACGAACAATCGTTTCATCAGGCGCTATTATTTGAAAGACGGCACCGACAAGTCGCTCACCGGCGACCTTGGTCCCATCCCGGGCGTTTCCGCGTGGTATCCAGATTTGTCCAGCGCCGTGCCCGCTACCGGCGAACAGAAATACCGCCGCTTCTACACCCCGTCGTTCGGCATGGGCGCCTCCGGCAGCTATTTCAAAAATCATCTCTTCACGCTCGTCGGTTTCCGCCGCGATCACTTCAACATGAAGACCACCTTCGGCGCACCGCGCGCGCTGGAAAACGACTGGGTGGTCGACGATATCCCCGCGTTCAACAACGACACCTTCGCTCAATACAAAGTCGACGGCACGAACTACGGCGTGATCTTCCGCGTGAACGACACCCTCGCCTTCGGCTACAATCGCGCGCAGTCGTTCCGCATCTCGGCCGGCGAGGGCAATCCCGCCTACGTCGTGGGCCAGCGCCAGGGCATGCAGACCGGCGAAGGCCAGGACTTCTCGGCGCGTCTTAGCCTGCTCGGCGGACGTTTGGAATTCAACACGACCTACTACGACAATTTTCAGCCGAACGCCCGCTTCGCACCCGGACCCGCGATCGCCATTCGCGACGAGGTGGCCGCGATCTTCCCCACGACTTTCAATTCCGCCGGCCAGGATCTGCAGACCACCACCACGAAGGGCTTCGAAGTGGAACTCGTCGCCAATCTCACGCGCACCTGGCGCCTGATGCTCAACGCCGCGACCAACAAGGTCATCACCGAGGACCGCGCGCCCTTCCTGAAAGGCTTCCAGTCCGCCGCCAAGGGGCTCAATCAGCCCACGCCGCTGCTCGATGCCTTTCTCCTCACGATCCCCGAAGGCGTGCCGAATGCCGGCTACACGAAGCTGCGTGCGAATATCTTCACGCGTTACTCGTTCACCCAGGGTCGGCTCAAAGGCATCTACGTCGGCGGCGGCGCCAACTGGCGGGACCAAACCTTCCGCGGTAACGCTGTCACGGTGCAAGGTGGCCCGGTGCAGGCTCTCTGGTCTCCGTCGTATTACATCGTGACTGCCCTCGCCGGATATCAGACGAAGGTCTTCAATCGGCCCACGAGCTTCGCGGTCAACATGAGCAACCTGCTCGACAAGGAATATTACCTCTCTGCGACGACGACCACGGGTTCCTGGGGCGCACCGCGCTCCTGGCGCCTGACGATGATCACGGATTTCTGAGCGGGCAGCACAGCGAGAGATCGTCAGCTAAGCGCGGAGACTAACTAATCAATGGGTTAGAGCATTTTCAAAAATACCGTGGCCGCAAAGAGGCACAAAAGGCGCAAAACCAGCACACCTTTTCTCTATTGGGAAATAGGCCTTTTTCTTGCGCATTCTGCGCCTTCTTGCGGCCACAATTTTATTTAATCCGCTCTAGCCGACGGTGCAGCGCCGATCACCCGCGCCCAACAAACGGCATGCCCGACGCCATCACCGTCATCGAGAGCACGTTCGCCTCGAGCGGCAGGTTCGCCATGTAAAGCACGGCATCCGCCACGTGACTGACGTCGAACATCGGCTCGGCGGCGATCGTGCCGTTCGCTTGCGGCACGCCTTTTTTCATCCGGCTCGAGAGCGACGTTTCCGCGTTTCCGATATCGATCTGGCCGCAGGCGATGTTGTAGGCGCGGCCGTCGAGCGAGGTCGACTTCGTCAGGCCGCTGATCGCGTGCTTCGCCGCGGTGTAGGCGACCGACTGCGGGCGCGGCACGTGCGCCGAGATCGAGCCGTTGTTGATGATCCGCCCGCCCCGCGGCGCCTGCGCCTTCATCAGCCGAAACGCCTCCTGCGTGCAGAGAAAAGCCCCCGTCAGGTTCGTCTCGATCACGTCACGCCAGTGCTGCAGCGACAACTCTTCCAATGGCACGGACGGGGCATTGATCCCCGCGTTGTTGAATAGCACATCGAGGCGCCCGAAACGCTCTTTCGTCCTCGCGAACAAATTCGCCACTGCGCCGGGATCGGTCACGTCCGTCGCGACCACCAACCAGCGCGTTTCCGGCGCGCCGCTCTCCGTGCCCGCGGCCGCCAGCGGTTCCTCGCGTCGGCCGGCGAGCACCACGGCGTAGCCCGCCGTGAGTAGTTTCACCGCGCAGGCCCGGCCGATGCCGGAGCCGGCGCCGGTCACAAGCGCTACTTTGTTGGAGGTATCCACCCACCGATGGTGCGGCATCCCGCGCCGCGAAGCCGAGCCCATTTTCTACCCCACAACAAATCCCCGCGTTGCACTGCACCGCGAGTCGCTGTCTCCT
>JANPIT010000725.1:0-11742 GCA_031425115.1 Opitutaceae bacterium
ACGGGAGACGCCGCCATCGATCCGCTTATCCTCTGGGACCCGGGCGACCCGAAACTTTATCGCGTTACGTTTCGACTCGGCGACGAGACCAAGGAGCACGACGTCGTGCGCAGTTATTTTGGCATGCGCAAGATCAGCACCAAGCCCGCGCCCGACGAGAAAGCGCCGGCCATGCTTTGTCTCAACAACCAGCCGATCTATCTGCGCGGCGCTCTGTATCAATCGTATCACCCGGACGGCATCTACACTGCCACCGATGCCCGCACGCTTGCCAACGACATCTCGTTCGCCCGCGAATCCGGCTTCGATTTTCTCCGCGTGCACATCAAGTTGGATGACCCGATCCTACTCTATTACGCGGACACCATCGGGATCCTGCTCATGCAGGATTTCCCGAACTTCGGTGAGGGCGGCGACACGCCGCTGGGGCGGCGCCGGTTTGAGGAGATGATGCGCCGCGGGCTGCAGCGTGATTTCAATCACCCCTCGATCATTGCGTGGTGCCTCTTCAACGAGACCTGGGGCTTCGGTGGCCAGACCGAGCTCATGAAATGGATCGGGCCGCTCGCGGGCAAAACGCCGGCAGAAGCGGCGCGGGTGAAAATCGCGAACGAAACTTCCTTTGAGTGGGTGCACCGCATGTGGGAAGTCGCGAAGTCCCTCGATCCCACGCGTCTGATTGAAGACATGAGTGTCGTCGCGTGGGAGCATCTCGAGGCCTACGGCCACGTGGAGACGGACATCAACTCCTGGCATTTCTATATCGACGACTACGACCGCGCCAAGACGCACATCGCGGAGGTGGTCGCGAAAAGTTATCGCGGGTCGAAATTCAATTTCGTCGACGGCTTCGAACAGAACAACGCGCCCCTGATTAACAGCGAATACGGCGGCATCGGCGCGCTCGACGGCAACCGCGACTGCAGTTGGTCGTTCAAATTTCTCACCAACGAACTCCGCCGCCACCCGCAGCTCTCCGCTTACATCTACACGCAGCTGCACGACGTGGAATGGGAATACAACGGGCTCCTCAGCTACGACCGCTCGCGGAAGCAATTTGGATTTCCCCCGGCGATGATCAACCAGGGAGACGTCCTGCCGATCAATGCACCGCCCATTCGTCGCTGCGAACCCAACACCCACCTCGCGGTGGAGGTGAGCTCGTCGCACTTTTCCCGGCGACGCCGCCAAAATGTGACCCTGCACTGGATCTACTCCGGCATCGACTCGCTCGGCACGGTCCATGCCGCGCTGCATCGCGGAAATGCCCCGATTCCCTTTCCGCAGTTTCACGTCGAACTCGCCCGGAAGGTGGAGATCACGACGCCCGTGGAAACAATGCTCTGCACGCTGTCGGTCGCCGCCGTCACCGCGGAGGGCGAGACGGTCGCCTCGAATTTTATCCAACACCTCATCGGCAACGGTGATCTGCCGCTGGCCGAGGAACGCGATCAGGGAAGAACTCTCGTGCTGCGCCAACCCATCGACGCATGGACTGCCGCGGAATGGCGCGACGGGCAGAGCGCGAGCTCAGAGGCGCGTGATCTCGGGCTGTGCTTCGGGCGCGGCGCTGGGTTCTTCGAATGGACCTTCGCCCACGACGCCCTCCGCGACATCGGGCGTGCCCGCCGCGTGCGCATTCTATGCGAGGTTTCGGCGCGTCGCGAAGGCGTCCCGCAGACTGGCGCCGAACGTCAGGCAACCGGCTTTGAACTTTCCGTGAACGGTCGCCGCACATTGAGCGAAACGTTGCCAGACCATCCCCACGACAGTCGCGGGGCGCTCAGTTACCTGCGAGGCGGCCGCGGAGCGTATGGGTATCTTATGCGCGGCACTTTGGAAGGTCCGCTCCTCGCGCACATCGCGGAAGATGCAAAGCGCGACGGCGCGGTGCGGGTGCGCTGCGCCGTTCCGTCCGACGCCGCACCTGCCGGCGGATTGACCGTCTACGGCGCAGAGGCCGGGCGGTTTCCGCTCGGGCCCACCGTCGTCATTGAATGGGAAACCAATTGAACAAATTAATTTCACCTGTCGCACCCGGACCGCTTCCTGCCCTTGAAATATGGGGCGGGCCGGAGTGCTCCTATGTGCGCATCGGGGATCGCATCTCGGATGAGTTCGCGCGTTCGGGCCACGATGAGCGTATCGAAGATCTCGATGCACTCGCGTCGCTCGGGATTCGCGCCGTGCGGTATCCGATTTCCTGGGAGCGCATGGTCACAGGTCGCATCGACTGGGCGTGGGCGACGGAGCGGTTGGAACGCCTGCGCGACCTCGGCATCCGCCCCATCGTCGGCTTTGTGCATCATGGCGGCGGACCGCATCCCGAGGGTTTGCTGAGCCCCGATTTTGCGCGCGGCTTGGGTGATTTCGCCCGTGAAGTCGCCGAACGCTTTCCGTGGGTGGACGCCTATACGCCCGTCAATGAGCCGGGCACGACCGCGCGCTTCTGCGGGCTGTATGGTTTTTGGCATCCGCATCGCAGCGATCTGCCGTCGTTCGCGCGGGCACTGCTGAACGAGATCGCGGGCACGCGGGCAGCCATGCGCGCGATCCGTGCCGTCAACCCGCTCGCGCAGCTCGTGCAGACGGAAGACGTCGGCAAATCCCACGCGCCGCCGGCACTCGACTATCAGGTCGACTTCGAAAACGAGCGGCGCTGGCTCACGTTCGACCTGCTCGAGGGCCGCGTCGACGCCGACCATCCGATTCGGCCGCACCTGCTCAAGGGTGAGATCACGGCGGACGAGCTCGACGCCCTCTGTGCCGACCCCTGCCCGCCCGACGTGTTCGGGATGAACCATTACGTCACGAGCGAGCGCTTTCTGGATGAGCGCCTGCACCTGTATCCGCCGGATCAGCACGGTGGCAATGGACGCCACGCCTACGTCGATGTGCCGGCCCTGCGGGTCCGCCTCGAAGGCGCCGTCGGTCCCGCGCAGTTGCTGCGCGAGCTGTGGGCGCGGTATCGGAAGCCGATCGCGATCACCGAAGTTCAGCTCGCCTGCACGCGCGAGGAGCAAGTGCGCTGGCTGGTCGACGCGTGGCATGCCGCCGAGGAAGTGCGGGCGGAGGGTGCGGATGTGCGCGCCGTGACCGCGTGGGCGACTTTCGGAGCGCAGGACTGGGACTCGTTGCTGCTGGAGCCACGCGGCAACTACGAGACGGGGGCCTTCGATCTGCGCGCACCCGTGCCGCGACCGACCGCGGTGGCGCACGCGCTGCGTTCGCTCGCGACCACGGGCCGGTTCGAACATCCCGTCCTGGCCGCACCCGGTTGGTGGCGACGCCCGGAACGACTCATCCTCCCACCCGTTTCGGCGCCCCGCACCGGCATTAACACCAGCCCGCATCACGACGGGAGTGACGGCATGCCCCCACTCCTCATCGTCGGAGCCCGCGGAATGCTGGGCAGCGCGTTGCTGCATGCTACCCGCATTCGCGCTCTGAACGCGGTCGCACTCACGCGCCGCGACGGCGATTTCACGCAGCTTGCCGAAGCGCGCCGCGTCCTGGCGCTGCACCGTCCGTGGGCCGTCGTAAACGCGGCAGGCTACTCCCGCGTGGATGCGGCCGAAGCGGAGTCGTTTGCCTGCCGCCGCGATAATACGTTGCTGCCCGCCGCACTCGCGGAAGCCTGCGCGGAACTCGGCATACCCTTTCTGACTTTTTCCAGCGACCTCGTGTTCGATGGCACGGCGGGCCGGCCGTATGTAGAAACGGATACGCCGCATCCTCTCAGCCTTTACGGGCGCACCCAGCACGAGGCGGAGCAGCGCGTCATGGATCTGCACCGCGGTGCGCTGATCATCCGCACCAGCGCGCTCTTCGGAGCGCCCGGACCGGCGAACTTTGTTTCCCGGATCGCTCAGGAGCTTTCCGCCGGCAAAACCGTGTTCGCTCCAGCCAGCGGCACGGTTTCGCCGACCTTCGTGCCCGACCTGGTCGATGCCGCGCTCGATCTCGTGATCGATGGTGAGTCTGGCCTCTGGCACGTCGCGAACGGTGGCGCGCTCACCTGGGTGGAGTGGGCACGGGCCATTGCGACCCTGGCGGGGCATCCCGTTGAGCGCGTCCAAGCGGTAGCGTCGGCTCAGTTGGGCTGGCACGCGCCGCGGCCGCAGTTCTCCGTCCTGGCCAGTGCCCGCGGACAGCTGCTCTCGCCACTGCCGCGCGCGCTCGATCGCTATTTCGCGATGTCGCCGCCGCCGGACTCGAAGATCGCGGCCTGAAATCACTCCCGACAATTACCTCTGCCGCGGACAATTTCACGGCACCTCGCGCCTCAAGATAATTAATCGTTCAATCAGGTTTTAGCTGCGTTGAGTGGCAACGCTTGCCCAGGAAGCGACTTACGGGAAGCGGCACCTCGTTTGTCAGACAAAGACTGACGAGCCATTCAGACCTGCACGGATAAAGTAAATCCGCGGGCCCGGGCATGATGGCGGCCTCATGAATGCCCTCTCGCTCCCCCTTTCCTCCGCCACCGCGTTTGTCTCCGATCGTCAGCCCGCCCAACCCTCGTTTCAAAACCCCGTGGCGCCCGGCGCCGATCCGTGGGTCGTCCAGCACAACGGTTGGTATTTCTGGTGCCTCTCCGAGGACATGCTCGGGGTCGCGATCTATCGTTCGCGCACGTTGACCGAGCTGGGCGAAAAAATTTCGGTCTGGCGTGCGCCGGCCTCGGGTGCGCATTGCGCGGAAATCTGGGCCCCGGAACTGCACCACATCGACGGACGCTGGTTCGTCTACGTGGCCGCGTCGAACGGGCGCAACGAGACTCACCGCATGATCGTGCTGGAAGCAGCGGGCGGCGACCCCACGGGCGAGCTGAGTTATCTCGCCGAACTCTACACGGGCGACGACATCGTCACCTGCCGCAACAATCGCTGGGCGATCGACGGCACCGTTTTGGAGCACGAGGGCCAGCGCTATTTTCTCTGGTCGGGTTGGGCGGACGACCGCGACCAGCAGTGGCTCTACATCGCAGCGATGGAAAATCCGTGGACGATCTCCAGCAATCGGGTCCGCATCTGTGAAAATGATACGTTCGTCTGGGAACGCGTGGGCGAGACTCCTGAGGGCCGCGGTCTGAACGAGGCCCCGCAGGTGCTGCAGCGGGACGGCCGCGTGTTCGTCGTCTTTTCCGCGAGCGGCTCCTGGGAAATCACCTACAAGCTCGGCATGCTCGAGTTGCGCGCCGGCGGCGATCCGCTCAGCCCTCAGGCTTGGATCAAGCACGAGCGGCCCGTCTTCCAAGCGACCGATTGCACGTGGGGCGTCGGCCACTGCTCGTTCACGACCTCCCCGGATGGAACCGAGGATTGGATTACCTTTCATGCGAAGCGCGAAACGAAGCACAATTGGGACCGCGTCATCCACGTGCAGCCGTTTTCCTGGGATACGACGGGTTGCCCCGTGTTCGGCGCGCCCATGGCGGCCGGCGCCCAACTCCCCGTGCCGTCCGACCGCGCGCCCGTGAGCGCCATGCGCGAAGTCGCCTTCGGCCGCGCCGTGCTGGCGGCGGCCGGTGATGTGGCGATGGTCGAGCGCGTGTCCGTATCCGAATAAGCCGGACGCAGGCGCGCCGGAGTCCATTTTAACCACGGCGGGCCATCCGCTGCGGCGCGGCGCCGCCACGCCGACGCGCACGTCCGCCGCGCTAGCCGGATGCTGGCCGTGCCTGGACGATGGGTGGAGGCGGGCTGCTCGCCTTCCGGCTCCGTGATTAAACACGCTCGCCCTCCGCTTTCGGCGTCGTGAACATGGGTTCGACCGCCCGAAATCGACTCGCAGACCGCGGCAGCCGCCGTGCCCGCTGCGATGCGGTTCAAACGCCCCATCCCTTATTTCCATGCCCCTGCCCTTCCGCACCCTTCTCCGCCCCGCCGGTCACCTCTTGCTGGCCCTGGCCATTACCGCCGCAGCGGGCCAAGCACAGACCGACGCCACCAAAGCCGGCAAAGCTGCCAAAGCCGCGCGCCAGACGGTGGTCGGCCCTGAGATCGGCGAGAACAAGGCCACGCCCGTGAGCCGCATCAAAGCCCCGAAAGATTTTCGCGTGGAGCTGATCTACTCCGTGCCCGGCGTCGAGCAGGGCTCCTGGGTTAATCTTTGCGTGGATCCGAAGGGCCGCATCCTCGCGAGCGACCAATACGGCGGCCTCTATCGGTTCACGCCCCCCGCGCCGGGCAAAACGCTGAGTCGCGACCAAATCGAAAAGGTGCCCGCGGAGATTCGCGCGGTGAACGGCATGCTCTGGGCCTTCGGCGCGCTCTACGTGGGCGTGAACGACTACGAGAACAAGATTCCCTCGGGCCTCTACCGCATCACTGATAGCGACGGCGACGACCAGTTGGACAAGGTCGAGTTGCTCCGCGCCATCGAGGCGCGCGGCGACCATGGCGTGCATGCGATCCTCCCGACGCCCGATGGCAAGGGCCTGTATCTAGTTACTGGTAACGGCGCCAAGCTGACCGAGTCCGTGCCGTCCTCCCCGGTGCCCGCGATCTGGGGCGAGGACCACTTGCTCCCCCGCATGCCAGATGGCCGCGGTTTCATGCGCGATGTGCTCGCGCCCGGTGGCATCATTTATCGCGTGTCGCCCGACGGTAAGACTTTCGAGGTATTCTCCTCCGGGTTCCGCAATATCTTCGACGCCGCGCTCAATCGCGAAGGCGAGCTGTTCACCTACGACGCGGACATGGAATACGACTTCAACACCTCCTGGTATCGCCCGACGCGCGTGAACCACGTGGTGAGCGGCAGCGAGTTCGGCTGGCGCAACGGTGCGGGCAAGCGACCCGCGTTCTACGCGGACAATCTCCCAGCGGTCATCGACATCGGGCCCGGTTCGCCCACCGGCACCACTTTCGGCTACGGCGCCAAATTTCCCGCTCGTTATCAGAACGCCCTCTTCGTCCTGGATTGGAGCTGGGGCAAGTTACACGCGGTCCACCTCGAGCCCGACGGCGCCACCTACAAGGCCGTGCGCGAAGAGTTTCTCTCGGGCTCGCCGTTGCCTCTGACGGATGCGCTCATTCACCCGAAAGACGGTGCGATGTATTTCGCGATTGGTGGCCGCCGCGTGCAGTCTGGCATCTATCGCGTCACCTATACCGGCTCGGAGTCAACCGCGCTGGTTTCGCCGACGCCTGTCGCCAATCCCGCGCGCGCCCTCCGCCACCAATTGGAGGCTTTCCACGGCAAGGCCGACCCGCGGGCCCTCAACGTGGCGTGGCCGCACCTCAATTCCCCTGATCGCTTCATCCGCTGGGCCGCGCGCACTGCGATCGAGCACGTGCCGCACGCCCAGTGGGCGGACCGGGCGCTGTCCGAGATCGATCCTGCGCGCCGGGTGGAGGCCTTGCTCGGGCTGGCGCGCGTGGGTGGCGTCAGTCCGCCGCATCGCAAATCCGAATACGTCCCGGACACGGCCTTGGGCCGGCGTCTGCTGCAATCGCTCGCCTCGACCAATTGGGCCGCGCTGGACGCCGACCGGCAGGCCGCGTTTGTCCGCACAGCCCAAGTGGTGCTGCACCGCTTCGGCCCTTTCAGCGCGAATGACACCGCCGCCCTCCTCGCCAAGCTCGACCCCCTCTTCCCGGCCGCGAGTGCCGATTTGAACTGGTTGCTCTGCGAAACGCTCGTGCATCTGCGCTCGACCACCGTGGCGGCCAAGGCACTCGCGCTCATGGCCGCCTCGCCGACGCAGGAGGAGCAAATCGAATATGCCCGCTCGCTCCGCATGCTCGACGCCGGGTGGACCCCGGCCACCCGCTCGGCTTACTTTGGGTGGTTTCACAAGGCGGCCAATTTTCGCGGCGGCATGAGCTTCGCCAAGTTTATCGAGAACATCCGCAACGATGCCCTCGCCACGCTTTCACCCGAAGAGCGCACCGCCCTGGCTCCCGTGCTCGACAAGAAAACCGAGACGCGCAGCGCGATCGAAAACTTCGGCGACGTCTTCGCCGGACGCACCGCGAAGAACTGGACCCTGGAGGAGCTTTCCGCCGCCGCCAAACGAGGCATGACCAACCGCAACTTCGATCACGGTCGCAAGATGTTCGGCGCCGCCGCGTGTTTTGCTTGTCACCGTTTCGGTAACGAAGGCGGCATGACCGGTCCCGACCTCACGGGCGCGGGCGGTCGTTACAACGCCCACGACCTGCTCGATCAAATCATCAATCCGAGCAAAGAAATCAACGAGCAGTTTGTCCCCTCCGTTCTGACGAAAAATAGTGGCGAGACGGTCATCGGCTCCGTGGTCAACCTCAACGGCGACACCGTCACGATCAACACGGACCTCTCCGATCCCAACGAGCGTGTCACCGTCGACCGCAAAGAAGTGAAAAGCATCGAGCCTTCGAAGGTCTCACCCATGCCGCCCATGCTCCTCTCCGCGATGCGCGAAACCGAGATTCTGGATCTCCTCGCCTATGTGCTCAGCGGTGGGAAGCGCGACCACGAGATGTTTGGGCCCCGGAAACCTTAAAGCTGACCGAGCCCGGCGAAGACCAAGGCGTCACACGGGCTTTAACGCGATCTGCACCACCGGCGCCGGCGCGGCGAGATCCCGCTGGGATATTACTTCCTGCACCACCGTGCCGATGCGCAGCCATTCGTCATAGAGGAGGAAGCGATCCGCTCCCGCCGCGAGGGCCGGGGAGGTGCGATCGATCCCCGAGACCATCACGATCGGGACACGGTGATCGACGGCTCGGAAACGCTCGATCAATTCGACGCCCAACATCTCGTCGGTGCGGTGGCTGACAATCGCGGTCAGTCCGCCTCGCCGCGCCATTTCGATCGCGCTCCCGCCATCCTGGGCTTCCTGGACGATGGCGGTGGGAAATTTGCGCAACAGACATTTCACCAGGAGAAAGCGACTGTCTGCGTTATGATCTACCACCAGGAAAACGGGAGGGGCAGCATGCATGGTCACACGCGTCAGGGTTGGCCGTGCTTTCAGCGCGCCATGGCAGGTGACGATTCCGCCAACCTGAGACGCTCCATGAGCAGCTCTGCGCTGCGCCGGAAGGCGTTAAGCGTTTCCTGATTGATGCGGATCATGTCTGCGATCCGCGCGTCGCGTGGCTTGCTCTTCAACTCGGAACCCATCGCCTCGAATTCGGCGATTCGGTTGGAGTAGTCGTGCAATTGTCGGCGTAGCTCGGTGACTACGTCAGAGTCGAAACCAGGGCGTTGGGACGAGGGAGGCATAGTGGACATGCGCGGCTAACGGACCAGCAAGCGACGAACTTGTTTTCACTTCTCCGGTAGGTGTTTCACTACCCGGCAATGGGGAAATGTCCGATGATCCTACTCCCAGTCTTTTTGAACCCGTCGCGTTTTCGCGCTGGCGTGAGTGCCTAGAGGTTGCCTATGGGTAGCCTGCGGGGTTGAACTTGAGCGCTCTATCCCGTTTCAACTGCTCTTGAGCCCCGGTCGTAAATTTCGACGCCTAAATCCAGGCGCGACTGGTCACTTTAACTCCCCACCTTAACCGCACGCTGCAGCGCATGAATTCCCCCGAAATCGCTGGTGCCCCCATCGGCACCATCCCCGCCCTCAACGCATCCCCGCGGCTTAACCAATTGTCCCCCATTCTCGTGGCCGACGATGATGAGGATGATCTGTTTTTCACCGTTCGACTGCTGAAAAAAACGGGCATTGGCCATCCGATCATGACCTTCGATGACGGGGTCGGCGTGGTGGATTACCTTTCCCGCGCCTGGCTTAGCAAGCAGGGGGAAGACGAACTTCGGCCCCGGCTCCTCTTCCTCGACTTGAAGATGGCTGGTCTCGGCGGATTCGCGTTCCTCGAATGGGTGCACGAGCATCGCCCGCTCGCGGCGCTGAATATTGTGGTGCTTTCAGGTTCTGATGAGCCGGAGGACGTCGAGCGCGCCAAGAAATTGGGGGCCAAGCGCTATCTGCGAAAACACCCCAGCCTGGCAACCTTCACGACCATCGTGCAGAGCGTGCTCGCGAAACCGCTGGTCAAGATGGAGCGTTCCCACTGGGCCGAGAGTTCGTTCTTCGGGGCCGCGTCCCCCGAATGGGGCGAAAAGGGCAGCGGCGTTCCGCGAGGTCGCGCATAAGCGCGACGGAATATTGGTCTTTTCAACACAGGCACGGGCTCCGGTTCCGGCGCAGCGGCGTCCGCGGCGATGGAGCCGCCGAGATTTGCGCCGGGGGTCCTCGACCGGATGTATCCGACTTGAGATGACGCAGGATTGAGGCGGATGGCCGATGGGTTGCGTGATACTCTCCCTGCCGAGGCATTGCGCGACAACGCCAGCGCCCTCATCCACTGCCGCGCGTCGGCCTCCCGCAAATTCATGAACACCCCGCCCCCGACCCTGCGGTTCGATATCCCCGCGACGATCCTGCACGGTGCCGGCTGTCGCCGCCAGCTGTCGAAGCTCGTCAAAGAACTCGGCTGCACGCGGGTCCTCCTCGTCACCGATCCGGGCGTGATCCAACTCGGAGTCGCCGCGGAAATTCAAGATCTGCTAACGAAGGCCGGCCTCACGGTGGCCGTGTTCAGCGATGTGCAGGCGGATCCCACAGATGCAAACGTCGCCGCGGGCGTCGCCGCTCTCGCGAACCACCGCGCCGATTGCGTCGTCGCCGTCGGCGGCGGCTCGCCCATCGACACGGCGAAAGTGATCGCGATTCGCCCCGCGAATCCAGCTCCCCTGCCCGAGTTCATGGGGCTGCATAAAATCGAGCACGCAGGCTTGCCCCTCATCGCGGTGCCGACCACCGCCGGCACGGGCAGCGAGGCCAGCAAGGTCGCGGTCATCACCGACACGCAGCGCCACGTGAAAATGATGATGCTCAGCGCGCCGCTCCTGCCACGCGCGGCCATCGTCGACTTCGAGCTGACGCTCTCCATGCCGCCCGGTCTGACCGCCGCCGTCGGCGTGGATACCTTGACGCACGGGATTGAGGCCTACGTCTCGCGCAAGGCCAACGCGCTCACCGATCCACTCGCGCTCCAGTGCATCGCGCTCTGCGCGCAACATCTTTGCACCGCCTGGAGTGAGCCGACGAATCTCGTCGCTCGCGAGGGCATGATGCTCGCCGCGACGCTGGGCGGCATGGCGTTCTCGAACAGTAGTGTCGCGCTCGTGCACGGGATGAGCCGCCCCATCGGCGCGGTGTTTCACCTGCCGCACGGACTCTCGAACGCAGTCCTGCTCCCCGCCGTCACGCGTTACTCGACCGAGGCGGCGCCCGCGCGCTATGCGCAAATTGCGCGCGTGATCGGCTGTGCGGCTGCCGCTGCGTCCGATAACGCCGCCTGCGCCGCGCTCGTGCTCTGGCTCGATGAGCTCAATGCCAAGCTGCAGATTCCCCGACTCTCCGCCTGCCGCGGCGTGGAGCGCGCCCAGTTCGACCGCGAGGTGCAGAAGATGGCGACGGACGCTCTCGCTTCCGGTAGCCCGGCGAACAATCCCCGCGTGCCCACTGCAGAGGAAATTGTCGGGCTCTACCACGAGATCTGGTAGCAATGATTCGAATACACCTCTCCTCGCCCATCTTGCCCAGATAGGCGAGGTGGGCGCACCAAATCTCGTTAACGCCAGCCCCCGTTACGACGCACTAGCAATCAAAACCCCACGGCAGGCCGACCCTGACCATCACCCCAAAATCCACGACGCTTGTTATCGCGCTCCTGTTCTCAGCGTGCCCCCTCGCCTACTGCCAAACCGCGCCCGCCCCCACTCCTCC
>JANPIT010000726.1:0-1999 GCA_031425115.1 Opitutaceae bacterium
CAGGAATTTCGAGGCGGACCCACTGACCCGCGGGAGGGAGATTGCCGATGCGGAAACGACCGGCGGTGCCGTTGACGCCATAGCTGATGTTATCCGCGCCCCAGTAGGCACGGTGTTCCCACGTGTCGGATCGGAAGCTCAACATGATCTCGGTCGGAACGTTCGCGGGATCGAGATAGACATAAGTGAAGATTCGATCGCCCGCGGCGAGAGTCATGCCGTCGCCCCAGCCAAAGCTATGTTCGTGCAACCCGCTCGAGAGGGACGATTGATGAGCGCGCGAACCGGAAAACGGCGCGGGGTTGGCGGTGACCCAGTTCCAGCCATCGCCGCCGCTGCCGGAGCCGCTGGCGCCATTGGGCAGCGCGTCGTCGAACCACACGGTTTCGCCGCCTGAGGGTGCGGGCGTCGTGCCGGTAGTGGCCGTGGCGTTGCTTACCGTGATGGAAAGCGTCGCGGTTGACGCGTTGCCGGCGGCATCCCGGGCTACCGCGCTCAGCGTGTGTCCGCCGTTCGCCAGAGTGGTAGAGTTGAGCGTCGTGGCGAAGGGAGTCGCGGTGTCCTCGGCACCGAGATCCGTGCCGTCGATCTTGAACTGCACGCCCATGACGCCGGACGCGTCGGAGGCATTGGCGGCGATACCGACCGATGTGCCGGACACTGTCGCGCCGTTGCCGGGCGAGGTGAAGGAGACGGAGGGCGCGTTGGTGTCTGTCGGGGTTGAGGGGATTTGAGGCGGCGTCGTGCTGCCTCCGCCGGACGAGGGCCAGAACATGCCTTGGCTCGAGTTATAATAGGTTCCGCTCGGCGAGGTCTCGAGCTTCACGGCGCGCACTTGATAGATTACGGAGGAGCCGCCCGAGGAATCATTATAGTTCAAAGCCGTCGTCGGCGATGCAGTGAGTCGCGTAAATGGAACGGCGGAGGCGGTGCCGCGATACACGTGGTAGCCGACAATATTGTTGTCGTTGGACGCGGGCCAGGACAGAGCGACGCTCGAGCCATTGATCGAGCCGGAGACATTGCCCGGTGGAATCACGGGATAGAGGCGCAACGTGGGATCTCCCATCAGTGCGATGTGCACATGATTCGTGAACCGGTTCGCCTGATTTTGATAAAGAGCGGTGTTGTTCTGCGTGAGGCGGGCCGTGTAACCGAACGTTTCCCCGAGGCCGAGGGGATGCATGAACCAATGCGGGTTGCCGCTATACGCAGCGGCCAGTCCATGATCGGTGGCGAGAGGCGCCCGCAGGATGCTGTCGGACACATCCCAATCGCCGAACCACGAACCGTAGAAGAGGTGGAAAAGACTGCGTGGCCTGCTGGTCACGAACTCGACCGTATCGGCCGCATTATATGACCCGCTGCCGATACTCGAGATGCTCACGTAGCTGCCACCGCCACTGGCGAAGGCGAAAAGATAGTCATTCTGAGCGACCTGGGGCAGCCACACGCCGCGTTGGTCGCTGAACTCGCGGTTCACGTCGCGAATATTCGCCGCCCCGACGAGCGGGGCAAAACTGCGAAATCCGGAAGCGCCATACG
The DNA here is from genome assembly GCA_031425115.1 of Opitutaceae bacterium. Taxonomy (GTDB): domain Bacteria; phylum Verrucomicrobiota; class Verrucomicrobiia; order Opitutales; family Opitutaceae; genus ER46. Next base: position 1,546 of record JANPIT010000726.1, read on the forward strand.
CGGCCCCGTTGCGAGCGCCCGTATAGTCGCCGACGATCGCGCGACGCGGCGGATTGACGGCGCGGTGCCGGTAGGCGTGATCCTTGTCGAGATACTTGCGGAGTAACTCCGTCTCGGTGGGAAACGTGGGCGGACTGTTCCAGGCAGTTTGCCCGGGCATATTTGCGAGATCGACGCGGCCGACCTCCAACTCGACCGTGGATGGGATCTGCGAGGGATCGAATTTGCCGTCGCCCGGAAAATTGCTCATCCGCACCGTATCGGCCGGATTGCCGGAGAGTGTGAAGTTCACCGAGCTATCGCTCCAGTTGAGGTTCACGTCACCGTAATACACATCCGCCGGCCATGCGCCGGTGTGATCAGTATGACCATCCGGCGTGAATTGGCCGGAATACGGCACGGGCACGCGGCCAAAGAGGAAGACCGACTTCACGTTGCCCGGATCCGCATTGTA
>JANPIT010000727.1:0-9738 GCA_031425115.1 Opitutaceae bacterium
CGAGGTTACGCTCGACGTCCTGCCTGAGGTGTTCGCGTGGGGTTATCTGCTGCTGCCGAAAGGCATGAAGCCGGGCGAAAAGCGTCCCGTCGTTGTTGTGCAGCACGGACTCGAAGGGCTGCCCAACGACGTGATCGCAGAAGATCCGCAGAGCCGCGCGTATGGCTTCTACAAGGCATTCGGGGCGCGTCTGGCGGAGCGCGGCTTCATCGTGTTTGCGCCACACAATCCGTATCGCGGCGAGGAGAGTTTCCGGCTGCTGCAGCGGAAAGCGAACCCGCTCGGGAGATCACTGTTCTCGATCATCCTCGCGCAACACGAGGTGCTGCTCGAATGGCTGGCGACGCAGCCGGCCGTCGACGCGTCGCGCATCGGGTTCTACGGGCTCTCTTATGGCGGAAAGACGGCGATGCGCGTTCCGGCGCTGCTCGACGGCTACGCGCTTTCGATTTGCTCGGCGGATTTCAACGAGTGGATATGGAAGAACGTCACGACCGACTGGCCGGGGAGCTACCTGTTCACGAAAGAGTGGGAGATGCCAGATTTCGATTTGGGCAACACGTTCGGCTACGCGGAAATGGCGGCCTTGATCGCGCCGCGGCCCTTCATGGTGGAGCGCGGGCATGACGATGGCGTGGGGATCGACGAGTGGGTGGCGTTTGAATACGCAAAGGTCCACCGGCTCTACCGTCGGCTGAAAATCCCGGAGCGCACGGCGATCGAATATTTTAACGGGCCTCACACGATCAACGGCGTGGGCACGTTCCAGTTTCTCCACCGCCATCTAAATTGGCCGGAGCCGGGCCGGTGAGAGCGGGGCCGGCGACGCCTTGCGAGTCGCGGATGTGCCACGCTCCGAAGAACGGAGGTCGGCATCCCGCTAGGCGCGCGGCAGCCATTTTCGTGCGTTGCCCTGCATGATCGCGAGGAGCTGTTCCGGATTTAGCGGCGACTCGATCAATTTGAGGATGCCAGTTTCGAGCGGAAAATAGGGCGCGTGCGATCCGAAGAGCACCCGCTCCACGGGGACGCGGACCGCGGCGTTTTTCTCCGGCGTAGCGCCGATCATGCGGCCAACGGCGCCGTTGCCTTCCCAGCGAGAGATATCGATGCGAGCACTCGTCTCCTTCACCAGCGCCGCCAGGTCTGATCCTTGAACGTTGCCGGAGAAATGCAGCAGCTCGACCTTTGCATTGGGTGCACCCTTGAGCACCTCGAGCAGGGGCCGCGAGTCGATCACGTCCAGCTTCGTCAACGGATGGTGAACGCGCGGGTCCTCCATCTGAAAAACGATTTGGAGAATCAGCCCGCGTTCCGCGACGAGGGAAACGAGCCGCTTCAGCCCGGGATGCTTGAGATCGAACGGCTGGTAGCCGGGATAAATTCGCAGGCCGGGCATGCGGTGCACCTCATGGCAGCGGCGCACGTCGTCCTCCCAATCGGTCCACGCGAGGTTGACGCTGCCGAAAGGCACGAGCAGCCCCTCGCCCCGGGTGCGGCACTCCGCGGCCAGTCGTTCGTTGACGCCCGCGATGTCCTTGTGGAGCAGCGCATCGAAACTCCCGGCCCATGCCTCGACGACACGATGCTTCCGCAATTTCGCGACCAGCGCGCCCGTGTCGCTGTATTTCAGTTTGCGAAAGGGCCAGCCGAAGAGGTTTACGTTGGTATCGATGATCCCGGGTGGTAGCGGCGCGGCGGCACCGAGCAAAGGGCGGGCGAGCGACAACGCGGTGCCCGCGAGCAGCGAGCTTTTCAAAAAGTGGCGACGATCGACGGGATGCATGGGTGGCTGGGGCGCTTGAACTACACGTCCATTTTCTGGCCTTTTTGCCGGAAGATCGGGGCGGCCAGTTTGCGGAAATTGCCGCCGAATATTTTCATTCGATCAGCGCGGGAAACATCCGAATCGAGAACTTTGCCCAGCTCGGTCGCGTAGCTGCGACTCGGGCCGTGGCCGCCCCAGACCAGACGCTCGGCGCCAAGCTCCTTGACGGCGTAGTCGACGGAGCCCGAATGCGGATCGGAGCCCGCGAATTCCAACAGAACATTTTTTTGCGGGCGCACGGCGCGCACCCCGAGTTCCCAATCGCCACCGCTATGGCCGCAGATGAACTGAACATTCGGAAAACGCCGGGCGAGTGCCACGACGTTCATCGGAGTGTTTTCGCCGGGAAGATTGTCGCGGCCGGGCAGTCGCGGTGTGCCGCCAATCTTGAGCCAGGTATGAATATAAATGGTCGCGTTCAACTCGGCCGCGAGCCGGATGATCGGGTCGTTATTGGGATGGTCGCAGAGAATCCCGCTCTTGTTGCCGCCAACATATTTGATGCCGATGCACGGTCCGCGCCGGATCCAGTTTTCCATCTTGGCGCAGCTCTCATCGGGAAAACCGGGTTGAATCGGCGTGATGCCCGAGAAGCGGTCTTTCTCTTTTTCGAGGATGGCACGCACCTCGGCGTCGTGGGGCGCGGCCGTGAGGGGATCGGCGAGCGTGCCGCCGGCCTCGAGCGTAATGGAACGTTCGATCCCCATCCGCTCGACGTAGAAGTTGTTTGAGTGAAATTGCGCGATCGGATTCGCCGAGCCGTAGAAGCCGTGGAAATGCGAGTCCCAAATACGATAAGCGACAAGCTCGTCGCGGGTCGGCAGGCCATAGTCGGCGGCGTTGATGAAGAATTCGCGCGGGGTCATGGTCCGGTGTGGCCCAAGCTGCTCGTTTCTCCGGCGCGTTGCAGGCAAAAAAAACTTGCGTTTGGGAGTCGATAACTGAGCAGTTACCGCAACCCCACACCACCGTCGGTCCGCCCGGTTATCCGCGAGCGGGCGACGGACTCCAAGCTTATGAATGCATTCATGACACGTCGGGTTCGCGTCGCACGCAATTGGCTGGGTTCAGTCGCGCTGCTGTTGTTCGGAGTCCTGATCCAGCCCGCCTTCGCGCAAGGGGCGCTTACCGGCACCGTCACCAATTCCGCGACGGGCGCCATCCTCGAGGGCGCGCGCGTCGTGCTGCAGGGCAAGGGTCTTGAAACGACGACGGACAGCCTCGGCGTTTTCCGATTCGAGAACGTTCCGGCCGGCAGAACGGTGATCGCAGTGACCTACACAGGGCTATCGACGGCGGAGGAGGCCGTGGATGTCGCAGGCACCGGCGCCACGCGACGCGACGTGGGCCTCACGGCGGACATCTACAAAATGAGCAGCTTCGTCGTAGGGAGCGAACGCGAGGGCAACGCGAAGGCGATCACGCTCCAGCGGCAATCGGACGGCGTGAAGAATGTCGTCTCCGCGGATGCGTTTGGCGGGCTCGCGGGAAATCCGGCCGATCTCGTCATGCGGTTGCCAGGCGTCGAAGGCGAATCGGTGGGCGGCGATAACCGCTACATTCGCATCCGCGGTCTGCACCAAAATCTCAGCACCATCACGCAGGACGGTAATCGCATCGCGGACGCCGCCTCGGGTGGGTCGTCACGCGAGTTTCAGTTTCAAACCGTCGGCTCCGATTCGATCGAGCGCATTGAAGTCACGAAATCGCCCACGCCGGACATGGACGGCGATTCGATCGGCGGCGCGGTGAATCTCGTTTCGAAGAGCGCGTTCGACAGCTCGCCGGAGCGACGCATCCGCGGTTCTGTCGGCGCCATCTGGCGCGTGACCGATTCGCGCGACAAGGCGCGGCCGAACGCATCGCTTTCTTATTCCGAGGTGTTTGGCCGCCGGCTCGGCGTGGCGGTCAATCTCGCGTATCGCCCGCATGGTTCGATCATCGATGTGAGCACGCAGGCGCACGAGTTGTTGCCGATCGGGACCTCGGGCCCCGCCTATCAATACCAATTAACGGTCCAGGATTTTAACAACATCCGCACACGCTCGGGCGCCGGGGTGAAGCTGGATTACAAGCTGAGCGACAACGCGCGCGTGTTCGTGAACTGGCAATTCAACAAGCACGTCGAGCACACGGACAACAGCCAGGCGACGTGGTCGACGGGACAGACGATTGCGGCGCGCGACGCCGCGGGAAACTTCACGGGCACGGGGGGAATCCTCCCGGGCTACACCGATTTCCAGACCCAGGTGCGCGCGGTCCCGTCGAGCCAGATCGCGATCGTTTCGCAGAGCGCCTACAAGGACGGCAAAACGAACACGCTCAATGTCGGCGCCGTGCACCGGCATCCGACGTGGCAGCTCGATTACGACACCTACGCCTCCAAATCGAAGGCGTATTACGCGGGCAACAACGACTTCACCTTCACGCTGCGCAACATCGGCTTCACGATCACCAAAAACGAAATTCTTTTTCCCGACGTGACGCAGACCGCGGGTCCGGACTGGACCAATCTCGCGAGTTACACGGACAACCTCTATTCGAGCGCGCGGATGGTCGGATGGGACGGCTACCAAGGCGCGGCGCTCAACCTGAAGAAAAATTTTCGCACGCCGGTGCCGACTTACATTAAGACCGGCCTACGCCTTCGGCAGCAAACGCGCAACCTGGACAACACGCCCTACCGCGCCAACTACGTCGGGCCTGACGGTGTGATGGGGCCGAATGCAGCGCTCGGCGGGCGCAATGACGATAACCTCGCGCAATTCGGGCAGATGAACCGACCGTTTCCCGACACGGAACTGCGGCGCTACGGCACGGTGCCGTTCCCGGCATTTCAGGCCGTCGGGCGGCCGCATCAGATCGACAGTTTTCTCGCGGCGAATCCCACGCACTTTCAGCAGCAGCTCGCCAACGATCTCCAGGCGGCGCAGGTGAATCATCAGCTCTTCACCGAAGAAATCCGCGCGGCCTACCTGATGGGGAATGTCGCGCTCGGGAAGTTTTCCGTGCTGGCTGGGTTTCGCGTTGAGAACACGGAAACGGAAGGCGAGGGCGCGCTCCAGGTCGTCACGCCCGAAGAGAGAGCGCGCCGTGCGCTCTGGGGCACCGCGCCGCTCACGGAGCCGGAGATTCGTCGTCGCGTGCAGGAAGAGTTCGGCCGGCGTCAGACGCGCACGGGCGACTACCAAAAGGTTTTTCCCGGCGTGCATCTGAAATACGCGTTCTCACCCAACATTGTCACCCGTCTCAGCTATGCGACGAACATCGGTCGCCCGAGCATCGGCCAGCTCATCCCGCGCACGACGGTCAATTACGACAACAACACGGTCTCTTCGAGCAATCCCAGCTTGCAGCCTCAGACCGCGGATAACTTCGACCTCACCTCGGAATTTTACTTCGAGCCGGCGGGCATGTTCACGGCCGGCGTGTTCCTGAAGGAGATCAAGAAATTCATTTTCAACTCGCCGGCCACGGTGATCGGAGCAGGGACCGACAACGGCTTTGGCGGCGAATACGCCGGCTTCACGTTTTCCTCCCAGGCCAATGGTGGCTTCGCGAAGGTGAAAGGGATCGAGTTGAGCTACAACCAACAGTTCACGTTCCTACCCGGCATTTGGAAAGGCCTCGGCGCTTATGCCAACGTCACGCGCATGCAGGCGGAGGGTAACTATGGGTCCGGCACCGCCATCGCGCTGGCGCCGAATCCCCGCGTGGCGGGCTTCAATCCGTTTGTGGCTAATGTTGGCGTATCCTATATCCGGAGTCGCCTCAGCCTGCGCGCGAGCTTCAACTATCGCGGCAAATATCTCACCGGCTTCAACCCAAACGAATCGCGCTCGACCTACGCGCATGCCCGGCCGACGGTTGACCTCAAGACACTCTACAACGTGAACCGCACGTTTAGCGTCTACCTCGATGTGGTGAACGTATTGATGAACCCGGATCGCCAAACCGAGTTCGGCTTCGGCCGACCGCAGACGACGCATTTGATGCGGCCGCAGTTCTTTTTCGGGGTAAACGGCCGCATGTGATGGTGCGACGGCTGCTCGCAATTTTGGGTGCGGCCGTAGGTCTCGCCGGCGGCGTGCTGCAGGCGGCCGATGCTTCGCGCCCGCCGAATATCGTGTTGATCGTCGCCGACGACATGCGACCGGACGCGCCCAGTTTTGTCGGCAACCGCGTGATCGCCACGCCCAACATCGACGCGCTTGCGCTGCGGGGCGCGGTATTTCCGCGGGCTACCTGCAGCTCGCCGATCTGCCACGTCAGCCGCTCGGAGATGTTCTCCGGTCGCCCGTTAGTCGGGTCCGACGTGGAGCGCGGGGCGGGGGGCGCGGTAAAGTTCAATCCGGCTTGGACGCTCTGGCCGCAGCACATGAAGCGTGCAGGTTGGCATACGGTGTATTCAGGAAAATGGCACGTGGGAAGTTCGCCGTGGAGCAACGGCTTCGTCGAGACGGCCGGACTCTTCAGTGGTGGCGGCGGGCCGGCCGGCTCGGCGGCGACGCTGTCGAAGACCCCGACGGGGCGAGCGGTCACGGGATACCGGGGCTGGACTTTCAAGAACGATAAGAACCAGCCGCTGCCCGAGCTCGGAGTCGGGCTGACGCGCGAGACCGATCGGGTGATCACGGACCGCGCCGTGGAGGCGATGCGTCGGTGCGCCGACCGACCGTTCTTCATCCAAATCAGTTATACCGCCCCGCATGATCCGCTGCATTGGCCCGAAGGTCGCGAGAATCAGCTCGATTATCGCAAGATGCCTCTGCCGCCGAATTTTCTGCCCGCGCCGGAATTCGATACCGGAAATATCTCCGGCCGCGATGAGCAGGTCGTGCCCGCACCGCGCACGGCCGAGGATGTGCAGCGGGAACGCGCGATCTATTTCAGCCAGGTGGAGAACGTCGATCGGCAGATCGGACGCGTCGTCCGTGCGCTAGAGGAGCTGGGCCAATTGCAGAATACGGTCATCATCGTCACGAGCGACCACGGCCTCGCTCTGGGCAGTCACGGCTTGATGGGAAAACAAAATCAATATGAGCACACGATCAACGTGACGCTTGTCATGGCCGGTCCCACGATTCCCACGGGCAAGAGCTTCGCCGCCCAGTGTTACTTGCGCGACCTTTACCCGACGGTCAGCGAGTTGGCCGGCCTGCCGATTCCATCCTCCGTGGAAGGGCGGAGTCTCGTGCCGGTGCTGCGCGGGCGACAGGCGGAAGTCCATGACGCGATCTTCGGATACTTCACCGACGTGCAGCGCATGATTCGCGATCCGGATGGCTGGAAACTGATTTCTTATCCGAAGACGGGGCGGCATCAGCTCTTCAACGTCGCCGCCGATCCCCATGAGCTTCGCGATCGGGTGGCCGAGCCCGAGCAGCAGGCGCGGCTCGCCCGAATGAAATCCCAGCTAAGGTCGTGGCAGCTCACGCATAAGGATCCCGCGGTCCGATCGAGCGAGTAAACGCTTTCATCGTCTCCCGCGAACCGCCAAACCTTCGGATGGTTTTTCAATGAAACGACGTCGCTCCTTCTTGCTCAGCGTAGCGACCTTCGTTGTCGCGGCGGCGGCGGCGGGTGCTGCGTTGCCGGGGCGGTTGGATTATAATCGCGACGTCCGACCCATCCTTTCGGACAAGTGTTTCAAGTGTCACGGTCCCGACGCAGGCGCGCGCGAGGCGAAGATGCGGCTCGATGTGCGGGCGGACGCAATTATCGCGCACGGGAGCGGCGCGACACCGATCGTGCCCGGCAAGCCTGACCTAAGTGAAGTTGTCCTCCGGATCGAAGCGAAGGATGCCGACGAGCGCATGCCTCCGGCGGATTCAAACGTCACGCTGGCACCCTCTGAGATTGCGACGCTGCGTCGCTGGATTGCCGAGGGCGCGGAGTATCAGGCGCACTGGTCGCACGTCGCCCCGACGGCGGCGGCGCTACCGTCGGTGCGCAACACGGCTTGGCCGCGCAACGCGATCGATCGATTCGTGCTCGCGCGACTCGAAGCGGAAAAACTCTCACCGTCGAAAGAAGCGGACAAGGCGACGCTGCTCCGTCGCGTGTCACTCGATTTGACGGGATTGCCACCGACGCTGGCGGCCTTGGACGCGTTTCTAGGCGATGCGCGGCCCGATGCCTACGAGCACGCGGTGGATCGGCTGCTCGCGTCGCCGGCCTACGGCGAGCGCATGGCGACGGACTGGTTGGACGCGGCGCGTTATGCCGATTCGAACGGCTTTTTTCGCGACAACACGCGGCAAATCTGGCCGTGGCGGGACTGGGTGATCGGCGCGTTCAACCGCAACTTGCCCTTCGATCAATTCACGGTGGAACAACTCGCGGGCGATTTGCTGCCGGACGCGACTGCGGAGCAAAGAATCGCGACAGGGTTTAATCGCAATCACATGGTCAGCGGCGAAACCGGCATCATCGACGAGGAGTATCGCGTCGAGTATGTCGCGGACCGCCTCGAGACGACCTCGGCCGTTTGGCTGGGGCTCACGGTCGGTTGTGCGCGTTGTCACGATCACAAATTCGATCCGATTTCGCAGCGCGACTACTACCAGCTCTTCGCCTTCTTCAACAGCACCGTCGAGAAAGGCCTGGTCTCTCCCGACGACCCTCCGCCGGTGATGGACGTGACCTCATCCGATCAGCGCGCCGAATTGACGGCGCTACGGGCGCGGCGCGGAGAGGCCGAGAGTGCCTTCGAGAAAATCGCGGCGCCACTTCGGCCGCTGATTGTCGCGTGGGAGCGGCAAGCCGGCACCGAGTTGAAAGTGCCGAGCGAGTCGGTGGTGGCGCAGGTGGATTTCGAGGCGGACGGTGCAGCGGGAGGCGCTTCTGGGTTGCCGCGCGCGATCGAGAAAGGCGGCGTGTATCATGAAAGTGGACTCATCGGCCAGTCGGCGCGCTTCGATGGCATGCAGCATCTCGAACTGCCCGCGGAGACGCCGCTCGTGGCCGACCAGCCGTGGACCGTGGGGGTCTGGGTGAAGGCGACCGGCTCGCTTGCGGGCGTTTTTTCCAAAATCGAGCCGACGGGCGATCGTCGCGGTTTCGAGGTGATTTGGGCGAAGGGCCAGCTCCAGATCAATCTCGTCGACCGGTGGGTCGCCAGCGCGATTGAGATCGTGACCAAAGAGCCGATCAAGCGCGCGGACTGGAATCACGTGATTGTAAGCTACGACGGTTCGAACCGGGCGGCGGGCGTGCGCGTGTTCGCCGACGGGCTGGAGGTGCCGTTTACCATCGTGCGCGACTCGCTCCGGGGGCCGATTACCAATCGCGAGCCGGTGCGGATCGGGCGGCGCGATAGCGGCCTCGGGTTTTACGGACAGCTCGATGAACTGCGCATTCTGCGGCGAGCGACAACGCCGGAGGAGGCGCGGGAGTGGTTTTGGAGCGAGCGGCTACAGGGCATCCTCGCCCTCCCGACGGAGAAGCGCGATGCGCGGCAGAAGAAACTCGTGCTCGATTGCTACGTGGAGCGTCACGGAAATGGGGATACCCGCACGGCCAGTGCCGCGGCCGATGAGGCGCGCGAAGCGGACGAGGCGTTTCGCGCCCAATTGCCGAAAACGCTCGTGATGCAGGAAGTCGCGACCGCGCGCACCACGCACATCCTGAAGCGTGGGCAATACGACGCGCCGGGTGAGGTCGTCGAGGCGGGGGTGCCCGGCTTTCTGCCGCCGCTCCCGGCGGGTGCGCCAAAGAACCGGCTGGGCCTGGCGCAATGGCTCACGTCACCGTCGCACCCGTTAACCGCGCGCGTGGAAGTGAACCGGCGCTGGCTGCAGTGCTTCGGCGAGGGATTGGTGGCGACGCTAAACGATTTTGGCGCCCAGGGGGAGGTGCCGACGCATCCCGAATTGCTGGATTGGCTCGCGGTGCAGTTTGCGCAGGGC
>JANPIT010000728.1:0-17465 GCA_031425115.1 Opitutaceae bacterium
CGCCGCTCAAGATCGTGAAGGGCAGCATTCAGGTCCCGACCGGCCCCGGCTGGGGCATCGAGATTGATCCGGAGTTCGTCCGGAAGCACGAAATCGTGAAGGCGTAAGGCGATGACCGTGGAACGCGACGACGACGTCGCGTGCCCGCGGGCATAGGCGGACTACTCGGCGTCTTTGAATTCGCTGAGCGACGCCTTCTTCTTGCGGGCTTCGGTGGCGAGTTCGTTGAAGGCTTGAATCTCGGCTTCTGAAAAAAGCAGGCCGCCGTTCTTCGCGCAGCGGGCGGCGGCTTGCGCCTCGAGCTGGCCGGGAAGCATGCAGCCCTCGTTGCCATGGCCGAGGATGTCCTCGATGACGGCTTTCACGTTCTGCGATTGGTTGCGGCCTTTCGCAAACGCACCGGCGTTCATCGCCTCCGGCTTCCAGACTTGGAAGAAGAACGCGCAGGTGCCCTTGTCGTCGCCGACCTTGTCCCAGCGGTTGCGGAGCGTGGGCAGCGAGCCGCCGATAAAGGCGCCGATGATCTCGTTCATGAGCGCGAGGCCGTAGCCCTTATGCGCGCCAAACGGGATCAGGTATTTCGCCTGCGCCGGGTCGGTGGTCGGGTTGCATCCACGTCGACGGCGGCGTTGGGCGGAAGCTGTTTGCCCTCGCGGAGGAGCTGTTGGACGCGGCCCATCGCGACGACCGAGGTCGCCCAGTCGATCACGATCGGGTAACCGATCGCCTCGGTCGTGGGGAAACCCCAGGAGTGCGGGTTGGTGCCGAGGGTGGGGAACTTGCCGCCAAAGGGCACGACCTCGGCGAGTGCCGCGGTGCAATTCGTGTAGGCGATGTAGCCGCGCTTCGCGGCATCCATCACGTAGCCACCGCCCCAGAGATAATGAAAGGCGTTGTCGACCGACACCATGCCGACGCCGTATTTATCGGCGAGCTTGATGGCCTGTTCGATCGCGGCGTAGCCGGTGGCCTGGCCGAGCTTTTTGTTCGCGTTCCAAATGGCGGAGGCGCGGTAAGGGGCCTTTACCTTTTCGATCTTGGCCTTCGGCACGCAGCCGCCGGAGCCGGCGCCGAAGAGGTGATCGAGGTGGAGGGCCTTGAGGGCGTTGTGCGTGCGGATGCCGTGGCGTGTGGCCTCGGCGCAAAAGCGCGCGCCCGCGACGGCTTCCTGACCGGAGTAACCGCGTTTCTTATACGCGGCTTCGACGAGCGCGTTGTGCTGGGCCTCGGGGACGACGTAAAATATTTCGGACATGGGAAATTCAGGATTTAGAATGTGGAAAGCTGGAAATCAGGAAAAAACAGGGTGGTCATGATTCATTTCCTGTTTTCCTGCTTTCCACATTTAATGGGTTCACAGGTTCTCAAACGACCTTCTGCACCGGCACTTCCGGATTGATCTGCGCGAGCGGCTTTTCGCCGTGCATGGCGCGGATGAGATTGGTGACGGAAGCGACGGCCTGGCGCTGGACGCTCTCGGCGGTGCGGGAACCGATGTGCGGAGTCACGATCGCATTCGGGAGCTTGAGCAGCGGGTGGTCGGCCTTCGGCGGCTCCTCATCGAGCACGTCGGTGCCGTAACCGCCGACCTGGCCCGACTTCAACGCCTCGACGATATCGGCCGTGTGCACAATCTCGCCGCGGGCGCAGTTGAGGATGATCACGCCTTTTTTCATCTTCGGAAAACTCTTCGCGCTGATCATATCGCGCGTCTCGGGCGTCAGGTTCGTGTGCAGCGAGATGTAGTCGGACGCCGCGTAGATCTCGTCGAGCGTGGCGACGCGCTTCACCTCGTGGGCGGCAGCGAATTTTTCGTCCCAGTAAACATCGTAGCCGATCGCCTTCATGCCGAAGGCGCGGGCGCGGATCGCGACTTCCTTGCCGATGCGACCCAGGCCGATGATGCCGATGGTCTTCTCGAGCAGCTCGCGGCCGGTCTTGCGTTTCCAGCCGCCGGAACGGGTCGAGTCGGTGTGGAAAAGGAAGTTTTTCTCGAGCGCGAGCAGTAGGAGGAAGGTGTGCTCGGCGACCGTGGTGTGATTGACGCCGGGAGTGAAAAGCAGGGGCACGCCAAACTCGGTGCACGTCTTCACATCAATCTTGTCGACCCCGATGCCGTATTTCGAAAGCACCTTCAACTTCGGTCGCGCCTTCTCGAGGACTTTGCGCGTGATCATGTCATCGCCGCAGATGTAGCCGTCGATGTCGCCTACGAGTGCGAGAGTGTCGGCTTCGTTCAGCGGGCCGCGGGCGCGGATGACTTCCCAGCCGGTATCGGCGAGGAGCTTGTGGTGCTCGCCCGGAGTGTCTTGGAACGAGGTGGTCGTGAGGAGGATCTTCGTCATGGCAAGGGGGACGGTCGTTTTCGCACACGCGTTCGCCGGAGGGAAGCGAAACTTTGAGCATGACTCGAATCCCAATGGGTTGAAGCCGGAAGCCAGGAAGCCATGAGGCAAACTGAATACCGGGTCGGGCCCGGCAGACGCTTTGCGCGACCTTGCGCGGGACGGCGGGCGAGTGCATTGGGTTGACGGACATGAAGTCGTTTGCCGCCGCCACCGCTCTCCTGAAACGCCGCCTCGGCGCGCGCGTCGTCCTCACGGACGAAGCGGCGCTGCGCGAGGTGTCGTTCGATAGTTCGAAGATTCTTTTTCGTCCGTGTGCGGTAATCCGCGCGCGTTCGGAAGCCGACATCGGTGCGGTGTTAGAGTTGGCCAATCTGCATCGCGTGCCAGTGACGACGCGCGGCCGCGGCACGACCTTGACCGGGGCTGCGGCGCCGCGGCGCGGTGGGTGGGTGCTCGACATGCTCGCGCTGAACACGATCACGATCGACGACGAGGCGGGTATGGCGCACGTGGGTGCGGGCGCGAAGGTCGGCGATCTCCAACGCGCGGCGGAGTCAAAGGGGTGGTTCTACCCGCCTGACCCATCGTCGAAAGAATACTGCACGATCGGCGGTAATATTGCCTGCAACGCGGGTGGCATGCATGGCGGCAAGTATGGCGTCACCCGCGATTTCGTCGTGGCCCTGCGCGGCTTCCTCCCCACGGGAGAATTCGTGGAGTGGGGCACGGCGACCAAGAAATTCTCCGCCGGCTTCAACATGCGGGATCTGTGGATCGGCAGCGAGGGCATGCTCGGCGTCGTGACCGGCGCGGTATTAAAACTGATTCCGCAACCGGCGGCCCGCTGGACATTGCTCACGTCGTTTCGCGACGAGACCGCGGCGCTGCGTGCGGCGCTGGCGCTTTTCCGGACGCGGGTGCAGCCGGCGATCTGCGAATTCCTGGATCGCGAGAGCGTGCTGTGTGCGGAGCGCGCGACAGGGCAGGTGGTTTTCCCGGGGCAAAGTGGTCGGCCGGTGCTGCTGCTGGAATTGGCGGGCAGTAAGGCTGAGGTGCGGGAACAACGCGCGGCGGTGCTCGCGTGGGCGGAGGAAAATGCCACCGCGCATCGCGCCGCGAAAACGCGCGACGAGGCGGAGCAGCTCTGGGCGGTGCGCCGAAAATGCTCCGGGGCAATGTTCGAGTTAGCCGACGCGAAACTGAACGAAGACATCGTCGTGCCGATGCGAAATTACGTGAAGTTCGCGCAATTCCTTGTGCGATTGAAGCGCGAATCAGGTCTGCACGTGCCGACCTTTGGCCATCTCGCGGACGGCAATCTCCACGTGAACATCATGTATCACAAAGCGGTCCCGGCCGAGTGCCGCGCCGCGGAGAAAGCGGTGCAGCGGCTGATGGAAACGGTGGTGGCGCTGGGTGGCGCGATTTCCGGCGAGCACGGCATCGGCCTAGCCAAGTCGCCGTTCTTGCGCATCCAGCATTCGCCCGCACAAGTCGGCGCGATGCTCGCGGTGAAACGCGCGCTCGATCCTCGCGGCATTCTCAATCCGGGGAAAATGTTCGACGTATTCGAAGTGTGGAAACACCCGCGGCTCGAGGTGAAGCTGCCGTGGGATCACAAGTGATCTGAACCTTGTGGGTCCGGCGCTGGCGCGAGCCCGGATGCCGCCGCCGGCGCGACCGCTCAGCGCAGCGAGAGCTGGGACTCGCGCCAGACGGTGCCGAGCTCGTCGATCGCGCGAGCCGGACTCTCTCCGGCCGACGCCTCGAGTGCGTGCTGGGCGCGAGCGATGCGCGTTGGATCGCCGCTCGCGATGATGGCCTCGCCGAGCGCGGACTCGGCGAGCAGCGTGGCGACGTGGAGAAGCGACTCGACGGCGTCCTCCGCCTGCGAGCCGAGGGCATCGCGATGACCGGTAACCGGGGCGAGGGTGCTCGCAGACTCGGCGAGCAGATCGAAAACGAGCCGGCCCCAGACGCCGCGCACCGTGCGGTGATTGTTCCAGAGCGTGCGCTCGAGCGCGGAGCCGAGCAATTTGCGGGCCTCGCCGAGCGCACCGCTCGCGGCGGCATCGGAGCCTGGCAGCTCCTCCAAGCGGCCGAGGGCGTCGGCGAGACTGCCGTAGGGCGAGTTGTTGAAGCGCACCGCCGGCGTGTAGTGGGTCCAGCCCGTGTCGGGGCGAAAGGTATTCACGCCGCCCGTGCCGCCATCGGCGTAAAGCCGGCCGTCCGCGGTTTTCCAATACACCAGGCCGGGCGCTAGATCGGGAGCGCCCACCGGGGCCGCCGCGCTGATGCCGAGGTGCAGCGCGTCATAGGGCCCCGGCGCGCCCAGCGGCACCACACCGTAGTGCTGCGTGTTGAAGCCCACGCCGAAGATGACTTCATCGGGTAGACTGCCGGCGAGCGCTCCGAGGTCGAACGTCACGTTGAAGGCGAGACCGCTGTAAAGGAGCCCATCGGGTCCGCGCCAGGGCCGCAGCGGCGTGGGTGCACTGGCGATCTCCGGCTCGGGCCGCCACGGAATGAGAAAGGAGGTCGTCACGGTCGAGAGCACTGCGCCGGGGCGCGGTTCGCCCCGGCTGCGGTCGACGGCGTGGAGCGTCAGGGTAATCGGATGGGTGAAGCCCAGCGGCGAGCTGCCCGGATAATCGGAGCGGATTGCCCAGCTGCTCATCGTGACCGTGAGGCTGTCGATGAAATGGGTGTTGCCCGAGAGGTGCACCAAGTCCCCGAACTCCGAGGTGGCGCTGGCGTGGTAGCCGAGACTCGGGACATTCAGCGGTAGCGGCCGGGTGGTGGAGTCGAATTGAGCTTCGGCGATACGGCCATCGCCGTCCTCGACCGGCTCGGCGGCTAGCACCGGGCCCACATATCCGGCAACGCTGGGCGGGGAAATGGGCTTGGCGTGCGCCAGTGGGCTCCAGAGGGTGAGCGCGAGGGTGACACGGGCGAGGCGCGGCAGGATTCGGTCGGGCATGAAGGTCGCAGCAATCGAGGGCAACAGGTTCCGCCACGCAGTGGCGCAGGGTGTGCCGTCTATGACGCAACCAAAGGCCATGGGTAACCAGCCAAAAATTTCGCGGGACTTGCCGGAGTTGGACTGACCCCCGGGCATGTCGCTGGCTCCCGCAGGCGCGGGGATTTTGTTTTCGCGATCCCGCTGCGAGAGAAAGTATTCGTCATTTACGCGGCAATCGGGATTCCTGCGCGCACCTACCCATGCCCCGTTCGCGGCTTGAAATTGCCCTCACCTCGGCCGCGCTCGTGTTCGTCCTGTGGTTCTTCCACTGGACGGTGTCCGCCAACAGCGGCTTCGATAATTGGGGCGATATGGACTACTACCGGCTGCTCGTGCGTGGCTGGCAGAAGGGCCAGCTCCACCTCGATAAAGATCCGTCGCCCGCGCTGCTGGCGTTGGCGGATCCCTACGACCCCCAGCAGAACAACGGCCACAAGCTCGGCGACGCCACCCTGTATCGGGGAAAGTATTACCTCTATTTCGGCGCCGCGCCGGCGCTGACGCTCATGCTGCCTCACGCGGTGCTCACGGGTCGCGAGCTGACGATGGGCGCCGCGACATGGGTGTTCTGTTGCGTGGCGTTTCTCGCGGCGAGCGCACTATGGCTGGCGATCCGACGGCGTTATTTTCCGCAGAGCGGGTGGTGGATGGCGCCCTGCGGCGTGCTGGCCATCGGTTTCGGCACGCACCTGCTCGCGCTCGCGCAGCGGCCCATGATCTGGGAGCTGCCGATCGCGAGCGGCATCGCGTTCACCCTGCTCGCGCTGGGCAGCGTGTATGCGGCGATCCACGGGCGACGGCCGATCCTAGCGATGGCCGCTGCCGGTCTCTGCGCCGGCCTGGCCGTAGGCTCACGACCGACGTGTCTTTTTGCGTCTGGACTGCTGCTCGTGCCCGTGTGGCTCGCCTGGCGGGAACGCCGGGCGGAGCGGGTGTGGTGGCGCATGGGGCTCGCCGCCGCGCTGCCTCTCGGCGTGTGCGGGGTGGCGATCATGGCGCACAACTACGCGCGCTTCGACAACCCGTTCGAGTGGGGCCAAAATTACCAGCTCTCCGGCGCCTACGAAGGCAAACTGACGCACTTCAGTCTTCGATTCTTCCTGCACAATTGTGCGGTCTATTTTTTCCAGCCGCTCCGCTGGTCGGGCGAATTTCCCTTCGCGCTCGCGGAGGGCATCGAGATTTCGCACATCCCAGGTTACTTCGGGACCGAGGAAGTCTGCGGGCTCGCCGTCGCGTTTCCCTTTTTCTGGTTCGTCCTGGCGGTGCCGCTCGCGTGGCGGCGGCGCGAGCGCGCCGAGGCTTGGCGCCTCGGCGCGGTCGTGAGTGCCAACGCGGCCTGCGCCGTGCCCGTGGGGATGCTCGTGCTGTGTTATTTTTCCACCACCATGCGCTATCAGACGGATTTTTCCGTGACCCTCGCGGTGCTGGCACTGGTCGGCATGCTCAGTGCGGAACGCTGGGCGGCGAGCGCGCGCGGGTGGTTCGGCGGTCTGGCCGCGGGCAGCTGCGCCGTGACCGTGTTGGTCGGGCTCCTGGTAAGTTTCGATTATCATGGCCGGTCGCTGCAAATCACGTCCCCGACTAAATGGCGCGAGCTCACGCAAACGACGCACGGGGCGCTGGCGCAGGTGGGACTATGGCTTGGCCAAATCGACGGACCGCGCGTGCTGAAAGTGCGGTTCAAGGCGCAGGCGTTGGGCACGGTGGAAACTTTTTGGGAGGCGCAGGATCGGCGCGCCGACGAACGCATCCTCGTCGAGCACATCGGCGAGCAGCTCATTCGCTTCGGCTTCGTGCGCGGCGGGGGCACGGCGGAATGGGGCCGACCGCTCAAGTGGGAGAATAATCACACGCACACGGTGCACGTGCAGGTGCCGTCGCTGTATCCGAAAGCCGGACACGGGGTGTGGAGCGGGGTGCGGCGCAGCGAGGCGTTTCGCGAGCGCACGGCTGTGGCGGTATGGTTCAGCGGGGGGCGCGCGCTCGGCACGGTGGTTCCGGCACTGCCGGGAGATATTGTCGCGGGTGGAGCGATCGGGGACAATTTCTCGGGAGAGGTGCGGAATATTTCCACGCGCCTCTTTCGCCCCGACGAGATTCCGAGCGGGCTGGCGGAACCGGAGGCGAAGCGCGGAGGGGTGCTGCGGATGCGGGTAATGTTCGCGTCCGATCTCGGCAAGCGAGGCGAGCCGCTGTTCGCGGCGGGGGCGCACTACCGTTCCAATTTGCTGTTTGCCGAGCCAGCGGAGGGCGGCGTGAAGATCGTATTCGAAAATTACGGACTGCCCCGCGCCGGGTCCGCCGTCTTTCAACCGGCGGCGGAGGGGCACTGGCTGGAGCTTGAGATGCCTTCTTTCCGCGTGGATGCCTATGGGATCGAGGCGACAGGGCCGGTCGTAGTGCGGTTGGATGGCCGGGAAATTCTGCGCACGACGCAGATCGGCTATCACTTCCCGTGGGGCGAAGAAAAGCTCGGCCAAAATCCCTACGGCACGACCTGCGGCCCCGAATTTCGCGGTTGGATCCGCGAAGCACGATGGCTCAACGCTTCGGCACCGAAAACTTGATCAACGGCTCTTCCTTCGGAAGGGGCGCGGCCTTGCTCTTCGGCGCGGGGGTGATGGGCGAGTCGCCGACCGGCGGAACCGCAGGACCGACCGGCAGCGCGGTAAAACCACGCTCGAGCAGCTCGGCGATTTTGATGTCGCGCGTTTTGCTGTCTGGCGAACCCATCGTCACGACGACGACGCGCCTCCCGTTCCGCTGCGAGGTCGCCGCCAGGCAGAATCCGGCGCCGCGCGTGAAGCCAGTTTTCAACCCGTCCACGCCCGCGA
The DNA here is from genome assembly GCA_031425115.1 of Opitutaceae bacterium. GTDB lineage: Bacteria > Verrucomicrobiota > Verrucomicrobiia > Opitutales > Opitutaceae > ER46. The sequence goes on from JANPIT010000728.1 coordinate 8,208, forward strand.
CTTTGCCGAGCAGGTTGTTGTGATTGTCCATGTCGATCTGCTTCAGGCCGGGGCGAAACGGGCGCTTCTTGACCGATGTATACGCGAGCACGTTCGTGTTTTTCAGGAGGTGCACGCTGAGGTTTGCGAGATCGCGCGGGCTCGTCTGGTCGCTGTCGGCCAGCGTGCGGCTCGTGGGCGGCAGGCCGTGCGGCGAACGAAACGTCGTGCCACTCAGGCCCAGCTCGCGGGCGCGTGCGTTCATCAATTCCACGAACGCGGCCCTCGAGCCGGCGACGTGAATCGCGAGCGCCGTCGCGGCGTCGTTCGCCGATGCGATCATCAGCGCGTAGAGCATTTCCTCGACGGGAAAGACTTCCTTCTCCGCGAGGTAAACTTGCGAGCCGCCGGTTTTCGAAGCTTCAGCGGTGACGTGGACGGGCGTCTGCAGCGTGAGATCGCCGCGCTTGATCCGATCGTGGACCACGAGAAACGTCATCAGCTTGGTGACGCTCGCCGGCGGTCCGACGTAGTCCGCTCGGTCCTCGAAGAGCACCTTGCCCGTCGCGGCGTCGAGGACGATGGCACCTTTGTAGGCACTGGAGTTTTCCGCAGCGGTTTCTGCGGGGCGCGTCGGAGACTTGCGCGCGGTGGCGGCACTGAGCGTCAGGCCCGGCAGAAAAAGAAACGCGAGGAAGCCGCGACGCAGGAGAAGCATGGCGGCGAGAAAGGGCGTTTTGCGCTGGGGGGCGAGCGGAAATAGGTGGCCCCAACGGAAACCGTTTACCGTCACGCGGGCCGGGCGCTCGCGCGGTTCGAGCCGTCGCCAGGATTGGATCCGAAGTAAACCGCGCCACTGAGTTGGCGCCCAATTTGTTGCGCAACCGAGAGCCGGATCGACGACCGATCGCGCCGCGGGAGTCGTCAACTCGCCAACGGCAGCCTCACGATAAACGTCGCCCCCGCGCCCGGCACCGACTCGACGCGGATGGTGCCGCCGTGGCAGCGGACAATTTCCTGCGCGATGGAGAGCCCGAGGCCATGCGAGGATTCACCTGCGGTCGGTAGGGTCGCCAGGCGCGAGAACGGCGCGAAAAGTCGCGGCACGTCCTTCGCTTCGATGCCTGCGCCCCGATCGCGGACGGCGAGCTCCACGGCCGTGGCGGTGCGGGAAAGCGTGACAGCGATGGCTTCGCCCGGCGGGCTGAACTTGATCGCGTTGCTCAACAGGTTGGTGACGACTTGGTGGAGCCGCGCGCTGTCGCCGACGACGTTGCCTGTGCCCGGTGCGGGCGGGATATATTCGATCGACTGGCGCTTGGCGTTGGCCTGCCAGCGGAGGCTCTCGATCGCGCCGTGAGTGGTCGCATCGAGATCCATCGGAGCAGGGCGCAGCTCGAGCTTGCCTGATTCCAAAGCCGCTGTGGTAACCAAGTCTTCGACCAGACAGAGCACGCGCTGCGCTTCCGAACCGATGAGGTCGAGGTGTTCCGTGCGCGTTTCCGGGCGGGAGTTTCCGTCGCGCAATTCGGCGGTGAGGTGGGCGATGTTGCCGAGCGGGCCGCGGATATCGTGCGACGCAATGCCCAGGAAGCGTGTCTTCACGCGATCGGCCTCCTCCGCGGCGTCGCGTGCGGCGCGGGTCTCGGCGAGAATGCGGCCTTCGGCGCGGAGCCGCACGCGTTGCAACGTGATGATCGCGCCGAGGGCGACGGCGAGGGAGAGTAGGCTAATGCCGAGCGCCATGCGCATGGCGTTGGCGCGCTCGAGCGCGGCGGTCGAGGTGCTGAGGTCCGCTTCCTTGGTGCGCAGATCCGCAATCTGGCGGGAGCGCTCACTGCGGAGCGCCGCAATTTCCTGATGACGACGATCCGCCTCGTAGCGGGCGTTGAGGACAACGGCCTGCTGACGGGATTTTTCCCCGAGCACGGCATCGGCGGCGGTGGCGCGGCTGCGCTCGGCCTCGTAGGCCCCGCGCCAGTCGCCGCGTGCGACCGCCACGGCGGCGAATTCACGGTGATAATTAACGAGCAGCCCGGGCGTGCGCAACGCCTCCGCAATCGCCATACCCGTGCGCAGGCGGGCCAGCGCCTCGTCGTGTTTTCCGGCATCCCGGAGTGCGGATGCGATTTGGAGGTGCGCGTTGGCAACGTAGCGCGGCAAACCGATCTGTTCGTAAATTGCCAGGGCGCGCGCGGCGTGATCCACCGCGAGTTGGAAATCGCGTGAGACGCGCGCGACCTCACTCAAGTTGATGTGCGAATCGCCGACGCCACGGCGCTGCCCAATCTCGGTGCGAATCGCGAGCGCCTGCTCGTGACAGCGGCGAGCGTCTTCGAGCTCGCCGAGGTGGCGATGGTTGTTGCCGAGGTTGTTGAGCGCGTCGGACTCGATCTCCCGGTCGCCAATCTCACGGGCGATGCGCAGCGAGGTTTCTTCCTCTTCGCGGGCCTTGGCGCGATCCTTGAGCTCGCCGTAGACGACCGATAGCCCGAGGTGACCGCGTGCGACCAATTCGCGGCGTCCGATCTTCCCGGCGAGCGCGATCAGTTGTTGATGCGCCGCCATCGTGGCGGGGAGATCACCCAGGCTCCAATGCGAGCGCGCCGAGGCCAGCAATAATTCGGTGCGGGCGAAGTCGTCGCCTAGCTCGGTGGCCCGCTCCAACGCGACTTGGACGGTGAGGAACGCGTCCGCATAATCGCCGCGCAGGCGTTGCAGCGTGGAGATGCGCGCATCGGCCAGTAATTCGTCGCGGGCCGTCGTAGCGCCTTGGCGCGCCTCCCGCGCCGCGGTCAGAGCGCGCTCCGCATCGACCGAGCCGAGCGCTTGCGAAAGTGCGAGCAGGAGGGCGGATCGCCGCACCGTAGGCGCATCACGCAAGGACTGCTCGATGTCGGTGACGGAGGGCGCGGCCGCACGCAGCGGCGCCGCCAGCATGGCGCATCCAATCAGGCAGCAGGTCCAGCGAAGGACCCGACATATCCGCTCACCCATGCGAGGCAGGAAAACAACCGCGGCTCTTCTGGCAATGCCACGCTGTGTCACGAACATGATTCGCGGCCGCGCCGGATCCGACCATTTCCATGTCTCGTCGAGATCATGGAGCATTGGAACTGCTCCGCCTCAGATCCGCCGGCCCGCGGCGGAGGCCTCGATCAGTTTTTCCAAACGGCGCTCCCGAGTCGCGGCCTGTTTTGCCGTCCCAACCCAAAACGTCGTCTGGCGCCGATACCACGGCGCCTGTGCGCTGAAGAATGTCCACGCGTCTCGGTGCGCGCGAAAGCGCTTCGCGAAGTCGGGCGACAACGCGACGGGCTCCTTCGACTCGAACGCGTAAATGCCGGTTTTGGCCGCGGAACGCGCGGCAAAGGCGGCGCGACCGGCCGGGTGCAGTTTGCCCGCGGCGTCCAGGCGGGCGATGTGCCGCACATTGACGTTACTCCAGATGCTGCCCGGTTTGCGTGGCGTGAAGCGGTGCGTGTAGCGCTCCTCGTCGAGGCGGCGCACGATGCCATCGATCCATCCGTAGCACAGCGCCTCGTCGACCGCTTCCGCGTAGGTGATGCCCGAGCGGCGGGCGGACTTTTTGTAGAAGCCCACGGTGAGCTCTTTTTCGGACGCGTAATGCTTGTCCAACCACGCGCGAAAGGCGGCCCCGTCGGGGAAGAAGATGGGAGACGGTGCGGACATGGCGGCGGCGAAATTGAAGGGGCGCCGAGCGACCGCAACTCCGCACCGCGTCTAACGCAGCCCGAACGTCTCGAAACCCAAGTGAGTGGCCCACGCGCGCCGCATCGCCCGATCACCCGCGCCGTCCAGGATGCCCGCGCGCGTCACGCTCGCGGGCACGCCGCGCAAGGCACTGAGCCGGTCGAATACCCGTGCGCGGTCCGTCGCCTGGGTGCGGGTGAGCAGATGCCACAATGTGATCGCGTCCTCCGCCCGCGCGTCGCGCAATACCTCGGCTAAGGCGGCGCTCGCCGCGCCGCGTTCAAAATCGAAGCGGGCCAGCGCCGTGCGCCAGGCCGCAGGAGCATCCTCGACAAAGGGCGTGCCCGGTCCGGCGCCCTTCCGCGTGAGACACATGGCCCGCGCGGGGATCAGTGATTCGCGTTCGCCGTGCTCGAGGGCGACGTAGCCGAGGGTTACATGCAGTTCGCCGTCGCCATTGTCAGCGACAGTGAGCGTATAGGCGCAGCCGAGGTCGACAGCGGTGGCGGACGGCGTATCCACAAAAAACAGTCGCGGCGGCGCCCAGATGAACGCGCTCATCGAGCCGCGCTGCAGTTGCAGCCGGTGGTTGCCCTCGGCGACACCCGCGAGGCGCAGCCGGGAATTGGGATCGACCGTGACTTCGCCGATGGCGCCGACCACGACTTTGGCGCGCGAGCCAGCGTCGGTTTCGAGCCACTGGCCCAAGCGAAACTCAGTCAGGCCGGCGACGGCACGAGTGTTCACTCGCGGTGCTCCCGTGAGCGCGGCGACGGTCCACGCGGGACTGGAGCCGTCGCGCGGCGTGGAGCGGCGCCCTGCCACGGCGGCGAGCAACACGATGGCCGCGGCCGCGGCGATCGGGACGAACCAGCGCAGGATGGGGGTTAGGGAGGTGGAGCGACTTGACCCCAAGTCGCTGGCTTGGGCGCTCGGGGTGAGCGGACGAAGCGCCTTGGGGTCAAGTCGCTCCACCTCGGAGCGAAGTTCACGCCATACATTGTGGGCGGGCGCGATCTCGCGGGGCAGTTCCTGCGTCTGAGCGAGCAACAATTGCAACGACGCGAACTCGGCGCGGCAGGCGGCGCAGCCGGCGACGTGAGCCTCGACGGCGCGCGCGTCGTCCGCGTTGAGCTCGCCGTCGACGTAGTCGTTGATCCGGGCGCTGCAGTCGGTGCAGTTCATCGCAGCGACTCCTGCAAAAGTTTCCGGGCGCGGTGCAGTTGCGCCTTGCTCGTGCCTGTCGCGACCCCGAGCTGCTCCGCGATTTCGTGGTGTTGCCAGCCTTCGACATCGTGCAACACGAACACCGCGCGTGCTTGCGGCGGCAGTGCCGCGATCGCCTGTTCCAAATCGAGGCGCACGCCCGCGCCGAGTCCACCCGGGGCCGGTATTTCAAACGCGGCGGGGTCCTCCGTGCCAAACACCCGTTGCGTGCGCCGCTGTTCCGCGCGGAGGTCGGCGAGCACGGTGTTCACGGCTATGCGGTGGACCCAGGTCGGAAACGCGCTTTCCCCGCGAAAGAGCGGGAGCTTTTGCCACACCGTGAGAAAGGTCCGCTGGGTCATCTCCTCCGCACGTCGCGGATCCGCCGTCATGCGCAGACAGATCGCATGCACCCGCCCGACGTGCGTGCGATAAAGCCGCTCAAAAGCCGCCATCTCGCGCGCCTGCGCCCGCTCCACCAGATCGGACTCCTCGTCGTGGGTCTCGTTCACAACGAAGAAACAGGGAGCTGCGACTCGGTCCACATAGGTCATTCGACGGAAGGTGGGATGCCGGTCGCGGCCGAAAGGTTGGAAGCCGGAAATAATTTAAGCAGGAAGCCAGGAAACCATGAGAGCGTCAGAGCCTTGGGTTCGATTCCTGGTCTCCTGGCTTCCTGCTTAATCTCGTTTGGCTTCTGCGCGCCTTCCCAATTCCAGCAGGTGCGCGATGCGATCAGCGTCGTAAACGCAGCCGCCCCAGCTCCCGCCGCTCGCGTTTTGCAGCGCCGCCCACAGGCGAGTATCGGCCGGCACGCGCGGGTCGGGGCGCAGACTCGGGTGGCGCTCACGCGCGGCAAACACGGCTTCATCTACGCCCACCACGTCCACCGTGCCGGCGAGGGTGCGCGTGTCGACGACGAGTCGGATGATATCGCCATCACGCACGCGCGCGATCGGGCCATCCGCCCACGCTTCGGGGCTCACATGCCCGATACAGGCTCCCGTGGATACGCCAGAAAAACGGCCGTCGGTCACGAGGGCGATCCGCTGGCCGTCCTTCACGTATTTGAGCGCTGATGTGATCTGATATGTTTCCGGCATCCCGCACCCGGGTCCGATTCCCATGAGCACCATGACATCGCCGGGTTTGATGCGGGCCGCTTTCACCGCGGCGATGGCCGTCGCCTCGCTGGTGAAAATGCGTGCGGGCCCTTCGTGGCGATAAACGCCGTCGGGGCCGACGAGGGAGGGCGCGATCGCGGTGCTTTTCACCAGTGCGCCCTCGGGCGCGAGGTTGCCGCGGAGGAAGGTGATCGTGCTCGTGAGACCGCGTTCTTTCGCGCGGGCGGGGCTCATGATGACGAGATCCGGATCGATTCCGTCGAGCGTGTGCAGTTTTTCGCGCAGCCGGCGGCGACGCTCGGATGTTTCCCACCAGGCCAGATTCTCGCCCAGCGTGCGGCCCGTGACGGTGCGCGCGTCGAGCTTCAGCAAGCCCGCCTCCCGCAGGTGTAACATCACTTCGGGGACGCCGCCCGCCAGGAACACCTGCACGGTGGCGTAGTGCTTCGGGCCATTGGGCAACACGTCGACGAGGCGCGGCACCGCGCGATTGATGCGCGTCCAATCATCGACCGTGGGGCGGCGCAGGCCCGCGGCGTGCGCGATCGCGGGCACGTGGAGCACCAGGTTGGTCGAGCCGCCAAACGCGGCGTGGACGACCATGGCGTTGTGCAGCGCATCGTCGGTCAGGAGGTCGCGCGTGGTGAGATTTTTCTCGTCGAGCGCAAGCAGGGCGCGCGCGGAACGGCGCGCGAGGTCACGCCAGATTTCGGCGCCGGAGGGGTTGAGTGCGCCGTGCGGCAGCGCGAGCCCCAGGCCCTCCGCCACGACCTGGCTGGTCGCGGCGGTGCCCATGAATTGGCAGCCGCCGCCGGGTGAGCCGCAGGCCTTGCAACCCATCTCCGCCGCGTAATCGAGCGTGACTTCATCGCGCGCGAAACGCGTCGCGAGCGTCTGCACTTTGCCCGTGTCTTCAGCTTCCTCAGCGAGGAGCGTCACGCCACCCGGCACGAGCACCGTGGGCAGATCGAGAGTGCCGGCGAGCGCCATGAGCATCGCGGGCAGCCCCTTATCGCAGGTCGCGACTCCGAGCACGCCCTTGCGCGTCGGCAGCGAGCGTATCAGCCGACGCAGGACGATCGCGGCGTCGTTCCGGTAGGCGAGACTGTCGAGCATTCCGGCCGTGCCGTTGGTGCGGCCATCGCACGGATCGCTCACGTAAGCGGCGAAAGGAATCGCGCCTGCGCCGCTGAAGGTGCGCGCGGCTTCCTCCATCAGCAGTCCCACTTCCCAATGCCCCGTGTGGTAACCGAGCGCGATAGGCGAGCCGTCCGGCGCGCGGATGCCGCCTTGCGTGCTAAGGATGAGAAACTGTTTGCCGCGGAGCAGAGCCGGATTCCAACCCATGCCGGCGTTCTGGGTGAGCCCGAACAGGTCGCCGCTGCTCATGTGGCGGAGCTGGTTCGCCTCGAGGGGCAAGCTGCCGGTCGGTCCGGCCGCGGTCGTGCGCAGCGCGTAGATGGCGTCGTTAGCGGATTCGAGGATCGGGTCGCTCATGATTCAGAGCGGATCGCGCGTCGCCTTGCCGTTGACCAGGCGCATCAAGCCGAGCGGGTTCGCGTTCTGCAACGCGGCGGGGAGCAGATCGTCCGCCAGACCTTGATAGCACACGGGTCGGACGAACCGATCGATCGCCGCCGTGCCGACAGACGTAAAGCGCACGTCCGTAGTCGCTGGATACGGGCCGCCGTGGTTCATCGCGGGGCAAACCTCCACGCCGGTCGGGAAACCGTTCACCACAATGCGCCCCGCCTTCTGTTCCAGCACTGCGATCAGTTCGCGCGCGCCCGCCAGATCGGCGGGCGTGCCTTGGAGCGTAGCGGTGAGCTGGCCTTCGAGGGCATTGGCGCACGCCGCGATTTCCGCGGCATCATCCGCGACGACGACGAGCGTGAAGGGCCCGAACGCCTCCGTGGCAAGGGCGGGGTGCGCGAGGAAGTTTTGCGCCGTCGTGGTGGCGACGGTGGCTTGTGCCTCGGTGCGGGTGGCATCCGCGGCGGCTCCGGCGGCGAGTGGGGTGAGACCCGCCACTGCGGTGATCTTGCCGCGGTTTTCCACGAAAGCATCGCGAATGCCCGCGGTCAGCATCGTGCCGCCCGGCGCGGCGCGCACGCCTTCGGCGAATTTCTGGAGAAACGTTTCCGTCTCCGGGGAGCGTTGCAGGAACACGAGTCCGGGCTTGGTGCAGAATTGGCCCACGCCGAGCGTGAACGATCCGAGCAGGCCCTGCGCGAGGGCGGCGCCGCGCTCTCGCACGGCTCCCGCGAGGAGAAACACCGGGTTGATACTGCTCATCTCGGCAAAAACCGGAATCGGATGCGGGCGCGCCGCCGCGGCATCGAACAACGCGCGTCCGGCCGCGTGCGAACCGGTGAAGCCAACCGCGGCAGTCGCGGGATGTTTCACCATCGCGATGCCGACGGTCGCGCCACCGCCGTGAATCAGCGAAAATAAACCAGCCGGCAATCCACAGGTGGCGACCGCGCGCGAGATCGCACCGCCCACGAGCTCGGAGGTGCCAGGATGCGCGCGATGCGCTTTTACGACGACGGAACAGCCCGCGGCCAACGCCGACGCGGTGTCGCCACCGGCGACCGAGAAGGCCAGCGGGAAATTGCTCGAGCCGAAGACGACGACGGGTCCCACCGGAATCAACATGCGTCGCAAATCCGGTCGTGGCAGGGGCTGACGATCGGGCAGGGCGGGATCGATCCGCGCGTCCACCCACGACCCCTCGCGCACGAGTTGCGCGAAGAGCCGCAGCTGCCCGCACGTCCGCGCGCGCTCGCCCGTGATGCGCGGGAGCGGCAGGCCGGTCTCGCTGACAGCCCGCTGCAGGAGCGCATCGCCCAGCGCTTCAATCTCGGCGGCGATCGTTTCCAATAACTGCGCCCGCATCGCCGCAGGGCGTGCGCGATAATCGGCAAATGCCGTCGCAGCGCCGGTCATCGCGCGCTCAAGCTCGCCCGCGGCGACTTCCTGAAACTCGGGATCGAGCGGAGTGCTCGTCGCGGGGTTGACGCCGCGAAAGGGCTTGCCGCCCGGTTTGCCGGGCACGCCCGCGATGATGCTTTTGCCGTGAAGGGTCATAGAGAAAGAGATTGGGTTTATCTGGAGACGCAGCGCCCTCGCTGCGTTAGTGGGAGACCATTCAGGCCACCGGATTAATCAGCGTGCCCACCGGTTCGATCGTGATGCGGATTTCGTCTTTGCTCTGGAGGGTGAACGCATCGGG
>JANPIT010000729.1:0-7055 GCA_031425115.1 Opitutaceae bacterium
CGCCGCGATGCAGCCGGCTCACCGGCATCGCAGGCGCCGACGCCGTCTCAGCCAGCGCTTTATCGTCGTACAGTGCCGAGTAGATATAAGGGAAGCCGTCGATCTTCTTTCGCTCCACGCTGACGCCCATGTAACGCTCGATCGAGCGGGCATCGCGCACATCATCCTCGGTCACGAGCGTGAACGCGTCGCCGGTATTCTGTGCCCGGCCCGTGCGGCCGATGCGATGGACATAGTCCTCCGCGTTCTCCGGCACGTCGTAATTGATTACATGGGACACGCCCGCGATATCCAGGCCGCGCGCCGCGATGTCCGTGGCCACGAGCACCTCGTATTTTCCGCTCTTGAAACCTTCCAGCGCCTCGATGCGCTCACGCTGATTCCGGTCCGAGTGCATGACTCCAACCGTGTGCCCCTTGCTCACCAGCCGGTGCGCGATGCGATCCGCGCCCATGCGCGTTCGCGAGAAAATCAAAACGCTCTTGAAGTCCGTCTGCTCCAGCAGGAGCTGCAGCAAATCAAATTTCTGCGAAGCCACGACCGGGTAAAACGCATGCGTGATCGTCTCCGCCGGCGAACGCTGGCGGCCGATCTCCACTTTCAGCGGATCCCGCAAGGCCCAGCCGGCGAGCTGTTCGAGCTCGGGCGGCAACGTCGCGGTAAAAAACAACGTCTGCCGCGCCTTCGGGCATTTCTGCACGATGCGCTTCACGTCGGGCAGGAAACCCATGTCGAGCATCCGGTCCACTTCGTCGAGGACGAGAATGTCGATGTCGGCGAGCGAGCAGTTGCCGCGCTCCAAATGATCAAGCAAGCGACCCGGCGTCGCCGCCAAAATATCCATGCCGCGCCGCAGATCATCTTCCTGTTTTCCGTAGCCCACGCCACCATAGACGATCGTTACGCGGAGATCGGTAAATTTGGCGAATTTCTGGAACGCCTCCTCGACCTGCAGCGCCAGCTCGCGCGTCGGCTCAAGGATCAGGCAGCGCAGTTTTCCGTGCGTATTGAGCCGCTGAATGATCGGCAGCGCGAAGGCCGCCGTCTTGCCCGTCCCGGTTTGCGCGGAGCCAATCACGTCGCCGCCTTTGAGCACCACCGGGATCGCCTGCGCCTGAATCGGCGTCGGGTTCACATAACCCATTTCCTGGACGCCGAACGCTAGCGCGTCGCTTAAACCCAGCGCAGTAAAGGCCGTATCCATCTTTGGGATATCCACCGGCGCCTTCGGCTTCACATCGGTCGTGCGCGGATGATCGAAAGTCTTGTCCGTCAGCGGACGCTCCCGCTTCGCCGGTTCAAAGGAATCGCCGCGCGCGCCGCCGCGCCCGCGACCGCCGCCGGACCGCGACTGAAAGCCGCCTTCGCGCCGTCCACCACCGCCGCCACCCCGGTCGTAACCGCCACCGCCGCCACTGCGCTCGCCTGAGTGACTGCGTTCGCCCTGCGGCGCGCGTTCACCTTGCGGCCCACGCTCACCGCGTCGCGCATGGTCATCGCGCGGACCGCGATCATCGCGCCGCGGACGCGCTTCGTGCGCGCCACCCGCGTGACCGCGGGACGGCTGCGCCCCGCCGTGGGAGCGACCACCGTCATCGCGACGGCCTCGGTCGGAACGGCCCTCACCGCGAGACGTCGCCGCATGCGGCTTGGCGTGAGAACTGGAAGTCGGTTTGGAAACCGGCGCGGCCGACTTCGCTGCACGCGAAGGGGCGATCGTGTCGCGGATCTTCGCAAATATTTTCTTTAACATGACAATAGAGGCCCGAAAGCGTCTGCGAATCGCCCTGCTTTGCAACCTCCATGTGCCCCGAACTCCCCGCGGCCGCACCCGAGTTCTTGCGGCATCCGCACCTTAGGTGGGCCGTGCGCTCCGCGCGCGGCCGTGGAGCGCCCACGCGCCCCCACTTCCACTCGATCGCGGAGCGCCAAGGAAAATCCAAAACGCGCCCCGCCGCTCAGTTGACATTCCCCTAAAAGTAACACTTCTGGTTACCATTCACCGTGACTCGTAATTCGCGCTTCGCCGTCAGTGTCCATATCCTCGCCTACCTGGCTTACCGGAAGGGAGGCGCGGTCCCGTCCGCCGAGATCGCGGCCAGCGTTGACACGAATCCCGTCGTCATCCGCCGGCTCCTGTCCGCCTTGGTCAAGGCGCAGCTCGTGACTGCGCAAAAGGGCGTCACCGGCGGCTTCGCCCTCTCCAAGTCGCCCGTCGCCATCTCGTTGCTGGATATTTACCACGCTGCCGAGCCCACGCCTTCGCACGGTCTGAATCACTTCGCGCCGAACCACCGCTGCCCGGTCGGCGCCAAGATCGAACACGTGCTCGGCGGCATCTTTGCCAAGGCCCAGACCGGGATGGAGGCAGAGCTCGCGCGCGTCAGCCTCGCCGATGTCGAAGCCCAACTGCACGCCGTGTGCCCCGGCAAGTTGCGGTCGGCGTCATGAACTCAACGTTAGCTTTGATCGCCGTCACCCTGCGGATCCGCTCGCTCGCCGTGAGCGTCGAATTCTACACGCAGCGGCTCGGGTTCGTGATTGCGGAGCAGGCCGTCGACCGCGCCACCCTAACGACTTCCAGCGGTAGCCCCGCACTGCTCACGCTTCTCGCCACGCCGCACGCCCCACCGGCCCCGCGAGCGGCCGCCGGGTTGTTTCACGCTGCAGTCCTCCTTCCCTCTCGGCCCGCGCTGGGCGCCTGGCTCACTCATGCCCAGGCCCAAGGCGTGGAGTTCCAAGGCTTCTCCGATCACGGCGTCAGTGAGGCGATTTATCTCTCAGATCCGGATGGCAACGGACTCGAATTCTACGCTGACCGCCCTCGCGCGGTATGGCCCGTCAGCGACGATGGCCAGATCGCGATGACCACGCACCCGCTCGATTTGCGTGGGTTGCTCGCCGAGGCGGCATTGACGCCCGCTTCCACCGCTCCGCTCGTCGGCGCTCGCTGGGGCCACCTGCACCTGCGCGTGACCGACCTGGAGCGCAGCGAGGCATTTTACCGCGCTCAACTCGGTGTGGTCGTCACGCAACGCTCGTATCCAGGCGCCCGATTCCTCGCCGCCGATGGTTACCATCACCACCTGGCCCTCAACACCTGGGGCAATCCTTCGCAGCCCAAACCCGCTGATGCGCTCGGCCTCACCGAAGCGACGTTTGCGCGCGTCGATCTCGCCACGGATTCCGTGCTGCTGGATCCCGACGGTATTCGCCTGCGCGTGAGTCCGTTCTCGACTTAGCAAACCGCACCGCGACGTCCGCGAAATGGGCGGCCGATCGTCGCTCATCGTCGCGTTTCCACCTTCACGCTTGGCTTGCGAGTAGACCGCGACAATCTGCGGCCGTCCTCCAGCTCTGCGCATGAACGATGATACCCGTTGGCTCGCCCGCCTTGGCATAGACCAAGGTCTCTTTACCCGGCCTCAGTGCCTCACCGTCGCGGCCAAGCTCGGCCCCGACGCCGACATGATGGCGTTCGCCCAGGAATTCATCGACGGCGCCATCGTCACCGATGTCGAAAAGCTCGAGACCCTCGCCGGCCAGGCCATCGCGAATGCCGAGAAGGGCTCGCCCGCCAACGACCCGTTCGAGGACGACGACGACAACTCCCCACACGTTGTCCAGCCCGGCGCCGCGGCGATGACCGCGCACCACAAGGCCGGCGGCGGCGCGCCAAGTTTTCCTTTCGTGAAAATCGGCACGCTCGACGATGCCGCGCTTTCCACCGGCCTGCGCGAACTTCTGCGCTCGACCGCAGCCTTTGGCGCCAGCGATCTCCACCTCTCGACGGGCGCGCGCCCGTTTGTGCGGAAGAACCGCGTGCTCTCGTATATTTCCGAACACATCCTCACCGCGGCCGACGCACTGCGCGCCAACACCGCGCTGCTTTCCGAGGGCCAGAAAAAGATTTTCCTCGAGCGCAAAGACTACGACTACGCCTTGGCGCTCAGTGCCGCCGACCGTTACCGCGTCAACCTGATGTTTCACAAGAACGGTGCGGCGGGCGCCTATCGCATGATCCCCGCCGAGACGCGCACGTTGGAGGATCTCGGCTACACCAAGCATATCGATACCTTGAAGAAGATGCTGTCCTACCACAACGGACTCATCCTCATCACCGGCCCCGTCGGCTCCGGCAAGACCACGACGCTCGCTTCGATGGTCGCCTATCTCAACGAGACGCGCACCGATCACATCATCACCGTCGAGGATCCGATCGAGGTCGTGCAGCCCGCGAAGGGTTGCAACGTCACGCAGCGCGAAGTCGGGCCGCACACGCGCACGTTTGCCTCCGCGCTGAAGGGCGCGCTCCGCGAAGATCCCGACGTCATCGTCATCGGCGAGCTCCGCGATCTCGAAACGATCGAGATGGCGATCAGCGCTTCCGAGACGGGCCATCTCGTCATCGGCACAATGCACACGAGCGATGCGTCGACGACGCTCAACCGCTTGCTCGACGTATTTCCTCCCGCGCAACAAACGCAGATCCGCTCCAGCGTGGCCGAGAGCTTGCGCGGCATCGTTTGCCAACGCCTTCTGCCCGGCGTCGACGGCGGCCTCGTCCTCGCGTGCGAGATTCTCGTCAGCAACATCGCCATTCAGAATCTCATCAAAGAGGGCAAGGCGACTGGCCTGAAGAACACGATGGAGACCGGCCTGAAGGAAGGAATGTGTCTCATGGACAACGTCGTCTTCGGCCTCGCGAACGAGCGGAAGATTTCCAAGGAGACCGCGCAGATGAACATCACCAATCGCGTGCTCAAGGCGAAGCTCACCTGATGGGCGCCCTCCGCAATGTCACCCCGGGAGCAAAAGAAGTCGATGATCTCGCCACGATCGAGCGGGCCTACCGCAAATCCCTCTGGACGATCATCGGCCACGGCGTGTTTTTCGTATTCTGCTGCGCCGTCGCAATCCTCGCGCGCCGCATGATCAAGATGCCACCCGCCTTGCTCACGATGGTATTCGTGGTGGCACTACTACTCTTCGGCGGCGACATCTGGCGCTTCCTCTCCAACCGCCGCCGGCTCCGCCGCGCGCGCGAAGCCAACCTCTCCTGACCCGCTTCATGGCCGCCATCGACTCCCTCCTCAAGACCATGCTCGAAAAGGGCGGGTCCGACCTCCACCTCACCGTCGGCCTGCCGCCCAAGACGCGCGCGTCCGGCTCGCTCCAGGCGATGAGCGATACTCCGCTCGACGCGAAAACCATGGAGTCGCTGCTCAAGGAGATTTGCCCCGAGAAACGCTGGCTCGAATACCTCGATCGCAAGGACCTCGATCTCGCGCACGAGATTCCGGGCCTCGCCCGTTTTCGCGCCAACTATCTCTACAACCACTGGGGCCAGGCCGCGGTGCTCCGGCAGATCCCCGCGAAGATTCTTTCGTTCGAAACGCTCAACCTCCCCGAGTCGCTCAAGAAGCTCTGCCACCTCGATCAAGGCCTCGTCGTCGTCACCGGCCCCACCGGCTCCGGCAAATCGACCACGCTCGCCGCGATGATCGATTACATCAACGGCAACATGGCGAAGCACATCATCACGATCGAGGACCCGATCGAGTTCGTGCACCCCGTGAAGAAATCCGTGATCGTCCATCGCGAGGTCGGCGAACACACCAGCTCGTTTGCCGCCGCGCTGAAGGGCGCGATGCGCCACGACCCCGATATCCTTTTGCTCGGCGAAATGCGCGAAATGGAAACCATCAAGCTGGCCCTCGGCTGCGCCTCGATGGGCATGCTCGTCTTCGGCACCCTGCACACCAACAACGCCGCCAAAACCGTCGACCGCATCATCAACACCTTCCCCGCCGAGGAGCAGAACCAGGTGCGCGTGATGCTCTCGAGCTGTCTCGCCGGCGTGGTCGCGCAGCTCCTGTGCAAAAAAATCCCGAAGGGCCGCTGCGCCGTGCACGAGATTCTCCTGACCCACGAAGCGCTGCCCAACACGATTCGCAGCGGCCAGATTTCGAACATCAAATCGATCATCGAGAGTGGCGGCAGTGACGGCATGATCACGATGGACATGAGCCTCATGAACCGCGTGAAGGACGGCACGATCGAGGCGAAGGAAGCCTACATGAAGGCCGCGATCAAGGCGACCTTCGTCCCCTTGCTAAAACCCGGCGACCTCGACGGCGGGCACTGAGCGCGTCGCGCCGATTCGGCGCTCACCGTTTGGAGATCCATTTCGCGCTCTTCGCGTAGAGGATCATCGCGACGCCCGCCGCAAATCCGCCCGCGTGCGCCCACCACGCCACGCCGCCGCCGGCGCTCGCGCCGCTCAGCAGCGATCCCACGCCGTTGTAGGTCTGCATCAGAAACCACAATACAAGGAAGACGACCGCGGGCACCGGCAGGATCGGCACGATCCAGGGCACGAGCGACCACACAAACGCCGTGGGAAAAAGGATCAGATACGCGCCCAAGACTCCGGAGATTGCCCCGCTCGCCCCAACCATCGGCACCGCGGAAAATGGCCCCACCGCCACCTGCGCTGCGGCTGCCGCCACGCCGGCCATCAGGTAGAAGAGGAGGTAGCGCGCGGGACCGAGCCGGCCCTCCACGTTGCCGCCAAAGATCCAGAGAAACCACATGTTGCCCAGGAGGTGAAGCACGCCGCCGTGGAGAAACATGTGCGTCAGCACCGTGAGCCACGGTTCGCCCGTCAGCGGATGCCGCACCACCCGTTGCGCGACCAAAGCGTGCTCATCCACGAAGCCCGCCAGCGCCCGACCTCCGCCGGTCACCGACAGCCACAGCTGCCAGGCGAACACGATCACGTTGACCGCGATCAATATCTTGGTGACCGCCGCCGGGCCCTTCTCCTTCGCCGTGTCAGCGAGCGGCAGCATCAGTTCGCATCACGCCCGTTCCCTTACGCTCCGGCACGCGGACCCCACCGCTCCAGCGCTCCCGTGAGTTCTTCGAGTCGCACCGGCTTCGATACATAATCATCCATCCCGGCTTCGAGACACCGCTCGCGATCGCCGAGCATCGCATTGCCCGTCATCGCGACGATGCGCGGCCGCTCGTTTTCGCGCGGCGCCCACTTG
>JANPIT010000730.1:0-11208 GCA_031425115.1 Opitutaceae bacterium
ATCGAGCCACGGTCGGGTCTTTGGGCGAGCCATTGGCCGACGATAGTTTCGGAGGCGCCGCCGCCATATGCCGCCGCCGTGTCGAAAAAGCTGATACCGCGGGCCGCGGCGTGATCCATCATCGCGAACGCGCCCGCGGCATCGATCTCCCGACCGAAGGTAACGCAGCCGAGTCCGAATTTAGCGAGGGAGGGAGAGGCGATCACAGTGGCAGTGAACGCGCGCGGTGCTTTCTCTTTCGAGGAGAAACGGTCATGGGCGGATTATTTTTATCATGAAAGTCATCAAGGAGGGTGGTCATCGCTTGTTCGAAACGGATCCGGAGACGGCGCGCTACGTCGCCGAGATGCTCGCGGACCTGCGCCGCCGTGGCCTGGAGGCAGTGCGAGATCTCAGCCGCAAGTTCGACGAGTGGGCGCCCGACAACTTCGAGCTCTCCGAGGCGCAAATCGCCGGGGCGATTGCGCAATGCCCGGCTCAGTTGATCCGCGACACGGAGTTCTGCCAGGGGAACGTCCGCCGCTTTGCGCAGGCTCAGTTGGGCACGTTGCAGCCGCTGGAGATCGAGGCGCGCCCGGGCGTGTGGCTGGGTCACAAGCACATTCCGGTGCGGCGCGTTGGCAGTTATGTCCCGGGTGGCCGGTATCCGATGTTTGGATCCGCGCAGATGAGCATCATCCCGGCGAAGGTGGCCGGGGTGGAAACTGTCGTCGCGTGCACGCCGCCGGTGAAGGGTGCAGGTTACTATCCAGCGACGATCAACGCGATGAAGGCGGCGGGCGCGGATCGGATCTTTGTCGTGGGTGGCGTGCCGGCGATGGCGCTCATGGCGTTTGGCATGGGCGCAGTGGAGCCGGTCGACATCCTCTGCGGCGCGGGCAACAAATTTGTCGCGGAGGCGAAGCGCCAGCTCTTTGGCCAGTGCGGCATCGACCTGCTCGCGGGCCCGACGGAGATCGCGATCATCGCCGACGATACCGCCGATCCGGCGCTCGTCGCGTGCGATTTGTTGGGGCAGGCGGAGCATGACCCGAACAGCGGGCAACTTTGCGTTTGTCTGAGCGAGGCCTTCGCGCGCGAAACCCTGCGTGAGGTCGAGAAGCAGCTTGTGGTTCTCCCGACGCGGGACATCGCGCAGCTCTCATGGCGTGACTACGGGAAGCTCTACGTGGCGGATGATCGCGACGAGGCGATACGTGTTTCAGATGACTACGCGCCCGAGCATCTCGAACTCCACGTGGGCGATGTGGACTATTATTTTCAAAAACTGACCAACTACGGGTCGCTGTTCATTGGCGAGGAAACGACGGTGGCCTATGGCGACAAGAGCATCGGCACGAATCACATTCTGCCGACGAGCCGCTCCGCGCGCTACACGGGCGGCGTGTGGGTCGGTAAATTTCTGAAGACCGTCACGTATCAGCGCATGACGCCGGCGGCGAGTGTTGAAGTCGGCGAGGTGACGGCTCGGCAGTGCGACGTCGAGCGGATGCAAGCGCACGCAATCACGGCGCGGGTGCGAGTGGAGCGTTACGGCGGGTAGGGCAAGCCATCGCGCGAAGCCTCATCGAGGGCGATTCGCGCGCAGTCCGATTTCCGCGAAAATCGTGGCGAGTTCGACGCTCCAGGCGTCGTAGCCGTTTTCTGTCAGGTGCAGGCGGTCGGGCAGGAAGATCGGGGCGGCGGGGGTGTCTTGCGCAAGCAGGCACGGGCCGAAGTCGACGAGGCGGACGCCCGCGCGGCGAGCGACGCGCTTGCGGAGGTCATCGTTGATTGCGTCGATCTCCGTTCGCACGGGGGGCCCCGGCTCGCCGCGGGGAAATACGGCGTGGAGCACGATCATGGTAAGGGGAAGCCGGAGTGCGATGGCGTCGACGACGGCGAGGATGCCGGCGCCGATCTCTTCGGGTGTGTTGCGCGGAGTAAGGCTCGGTTCGCCGAACCCGGGGTCGAGGTTGTTGGTGCCGATGAGCACAAGGGTGGCGCGAGGCGAGAGACGTTCGAGTTCGCCGTGCTCGATGCGCCAGAGGAGCTGCTGGGTGCGGTCTCCGGCCACCCCGAAATTCAGCGCGCGCAGCGGCCCGAGTAGTTGCTGCCAGGCGGCGAGACCGCGGCTGCGCCAATGATCCGTCAGCGAGTCGCCGAGGAAAAGCACGTCGGCCCGGTCTCGGCGCGCGGCAGCCAAGAACTCCTCGTGGCGGGCGAGCCAGGCCGCGCGCTGTTCAGCGGAATAGTCGGGGCGAATCGCGGGCGCAGTCGCGGTGTTGAAGCGCGGCGCGGGGTGCGCCGGTCGGGGCGATGGAGTCGGGCTGGCGTTCACTTGGCGGTGTAGCCGCCGTCGACGGGAATGTTGGCGCCCGTGATGTAGTTCGCGGCGTCACTGAGGAGGAAGACGACGGCGCCCACGACCTCGTGGGCATCGGCGAGGCGGCCGAGCATGGTCATGCTGCCGTAGCGCGCGAGGAACTCGGCGGGTAGTGGGCGCTGTGGGTTGAGGATGCCGCCGGGCGAGACGGCGTTCACGCGCACGCCGGTCGCGCCGTAGTGCGAGGCGAGGTAGCGAACGAGATTCAACATGCCGGCTTTGTGGAAAAAGTAGTCGGGCACGGTTTGCATCGACGTGCCTTCGTAGAGCCACGGGTTCGCGCCGACCATGCCTTGGATCGAAGAGATCGCGACGAAACTACCAGCGCGCCGTGCGGCCATCGCGTTGCCGAAAACGCGCGCGACGGCAAACAGCCCGGTGGCGTTGGTTTTCATCGAGGATTCCCAGGTGGCGAGGTCGTCGTCGAAGCCGGTCATGGGCCGGCTGACGGCGTTGAAGACGACGCCGTCGATGCGCCCGTGTTGCGCGAGGACGCGGTCGCGCAGCGCGAGGACGGAGGACTCGGAGGTGATGTCGACGTGCTCGTGGGCGATCGGCGCAGCGTCGGAGGCGGGCGGTGAGCGGCCGGCAACAACGACGGTGGCGCCGGCGGCATGCAGGGCGGTGCTCAGCGCGTGGCCGAGGTGGCCCGAGCCGCCGAACTGAAGGACGATTTTACCGGAAAGGGAGAAGACGGGAAGCACGCGATGAGGTGGGAGAAAAGGTGTATGCAACGCAAGCGGGCGCGGAACGGGCGGAACGCGGCGTTGAGCCGCAAGAGGTGAAATTAGGCGTTGCGTCCCGAATTTCCGGCTCCAGACCGGCGAGGATGAAAAACGTCAATTCGGACGTTGCATACAGCTACATGCGACAGCGGATCCTCGACGGCACCTTCGCTTCGGGCGATGCGCTGACGGCAAGCACGCTGGCGGGTGATATCGGCGTGAGCCGGACGCCCGTGCGCGAGGCCCTCCGGCAATTGGAGACCGAGGGGCTGGTGGAAATTCGCCCTCATCTCGGCGCGACGGTGCGGAAGCTGGAGTTCAAGGATTTCAAGGAGATGTGCGGGATGCGGCTCGCGTTGGAGAGTTACGCGGCCGCGCTGGCGGCGAAGAATGCAACCGAGCCCGACCTGCAGGAGATGGCGGCGGCGCTCGTGGCAATGCGGCAATTGACGGCGGAGATCGTGGCGAAGGGGGAAAACGAATCGCGGCGGGCAGGGCTTATTCGGGAAGACATTCGGTTTCACGTCGCGATTCTCACAGCAGCGCAAAACGGCCTGCTCAAGAAAAGCATTCTGCAACTGCATCTGGTGAACCGGATCGTGTCGGCAAAGGTGGCGATGACGGAGCCGAAGGGGCAGGCCGAGAGCGTGAGTAACCGGCGCGAGGTGCTACAGGAACACGTGGCGATCCACGACGCGATCACCGCGCGCGACGAGGACGCCGCGCGGCGCGGCATGGAGCGGCATATTCTGCAAATTGTGGACAAGCAGATCGCGCTGCGGGCTCGAGCGACTGCGAAGGCAGCGGCGAAACCGCTTTCGACTGAGGAGCTGCTCTACACACCTTGAACGGCCGCGCCGGAGTTGAATCGTGAGGGTTCAGAGGAGTTCACCACGTGGTCCAGCCGCCGTCGACGACGAGGCTGTGGCCGGTGACGTAGGACGCAGCGTCGCTGAGTAGAAAGAGCGTTGGGCCGACGATCTCCTCGTTGGTTCCGACGCGGGCGAGAGCGGTCTTCCGTGCGAGCTCATGGACGAAGCCGGGATTGTCGCGCTGCAGGTTGGGATTGGGGAATGGGCCCGGCGTAACGCAGTTGAAGCGCAGGCCGGCACCGCCGTAGTGGACGGCGAGGTAGCGGGCGAGCTGAAGGACGGCAGCCTTGCTGGCACCGTAGTCGATCGGGTTGGGCGTGAGCGGCGGTGCGTAGATCCGTGGATCGGGGGCGACGAGGCCATACATACTGGCAAAGAGCACGACGCTCCCAGAGCCGCGCGGGCGCATGCGTTGCGCGACGGTGCGGCAGAGGGCGAACGTCGCGGGGACGGTGCGCGCGAACGTCTGCGCGAAATCCGCGAGCGAAAGATCCTCGAGGGTCTTGCCCGCCGAGGAGGCGTAGGCGAGGTGAACCACGCCGTCGGGCACGCCGTGCTCGTTCATTAATGTTTCGAGCTGCGCGGGCAGCGCGGCGGCGTCGGAGACGTCGAGGGAAACCGGGATTGTGCGCTCGAGCGCGCGGTCGCGCACGAGGGCGTGGGGCTTGTCGCCCAGATCGAAGCACAGCGTGCGGGCAGCTGCGCGGTCGAGCGCTGCGGTGATGGGCGCGCCGAGGTAGCCCGCGCCCCCAGTGACCCAGATTGATTTCCCGGCGAGGTCGGCGAAGAGGGTGGCGCGCGGTGAAGTCATGGCGTGGCGGCGGTGCTGGTCTCGCGGTTGAAGCGGGCGAGTTGCGCGTCCATGTAGTCGTTGAGCCCGATGACGTCGGCGCCGACACTGATCATTTGGTAACCTTCGGCGAGCAGCTCCGCGAAGGGAGCGATGGGTTGCGACATCGCGAACTTGCCGTGCTTTCGTGCGGCCGCGGCGATGCGGGCGCGGGCGGCGCGGGCTTGCGGGTGGCCGGGATTGCCAGCCTGGCCGATGCGGTGGCAGAAATCGCCGGGACCGAAATGGAGGATGTCGAAGCCGGGCACGGCGGCGATGGCCTCGACATTCTCCAAACCCTCGGGCGACTCGATTTGCAGGATGAGGAACTTCTCGCGGTTGCCGTGGGCGAGGTAGTCGGCCGTGTCGACGCGGCAGTAGAGGCCGTCGGCGTTACCACCGTCGATGGGGCGGGAGCCGAGCGGGTGGAAGCGTGTCCACGCGACGATCTGCCGCGCCTCCTCGGCCGTGGTGACGTGGGGGACCATGAGGCCGGTGGCGTCAGCCTCGAGCGGCTTCACGTAGTCGCTATAGCTGCCCTTCGACACGCGCACGATGGTGTCGACATCGTGGAGCTTCGCGGCGCGGATCTGGTGCTCGAGCATGAGCCAGTCGTTGGGCACATGCTCATTGCAGAGCCACACGACGGGGAAGCCCGCGAGCCCGGCGATCTCGACGACGCGAGGATCGACCGTGTTAAGCTTCATGCATGGCGCGGGACGGCCAGCGCGGAGGAGCGAAAGGAGTCGGCTGCGGCGCAGGGTGGGGCGGTTGGGGGCGGACGAAGCGTTTTCCATACAGGGCGCCGGGGATGCAAGGCGCGGCTGCGAAAGAGGAAAAGAAAGCAAAGTATGCAATTAAAAATAATCCACGCGGGTGCGAGTGCGTCGGGCACGAGGCGGGGAGGAGTAATGAAGCTGGCGGACAGGGTGGCAAACGGCCCAGTTGAGCGTTGACAGCAAAGCGCGCGATTACTGTATGCAATCACCGTCCGGCACCACCTGGCGCAACCCCGCGCGACGTGCTCCTCCCATGAATACGATCGTTTCCCTGATTGTCCGCGCCCGGTTATTTCTCCTGCTGCTGCTGGTGCTGCCCGGCGCGTTGCGCGCCCAGGCGACCGGCGAAGTGTGGGGTCGCATCGCAAATGCGGCGACGGGCGACTACCTGGCGAACGCCCGCGTGAGCGTGGCAGGCGGAGCGGGCGACGCGCTGACGGACGAGGCGGGGCGCTACCGGCTGGCGGGTTTGCCCGCGGGCGAGGTGCGGCTCGTGGTGACTTATGCGGGGCTGAGGCCGGCGAGCGCGACGGTGACGCTCGCGCGGGGAGAGGCGAAGCGCCAGGATTTCGAGCTGGCGCTCCCGGGCAGCGACGCAGAGGCGGGGCCTGTGCAACTGGAGGCGGTGAGCGTGAGCGCGCGGGTGCTGGCGGGGCAGGCGTTGGCGTTGAACGAGCAGAGGTATGCGCCGAACATCAAGACAGTGGTCGCGCTGGATGAGTTTCCCAACATGGGCGAGGGCAACGTGGCGGAATTCATGAAGCACCTGCCGGGCGTCGCGCTCGACTACAACCCGCAGACGCCGGTCGCAGCCTCGATTCGCGGGATGCCCGCTTCGGGCACCGTGGTAACGGTCGATGGCATGGCGCAGGCGTCGTCGGGCGCGTATGGCCGCGGGCAGGACATGTCGGCGTCAGCGAGCGGCAACATCGAGCGCATCGAGGTGAACAAGGTGCCGACACCCGACATGCCCGCGAACGCCGTGGGCGGCAGCTTGAACCTGATTACGAAAAGCGCGTTTGGGCGGAAGTCGCCGCTGCTGACCTACAGCCTGTTTGGGACCTACACGGCTCTCGACGGTATTGAAGACCCTTCGTGGGACTCGAGCCGGGTGCCACGGACGGCCGGCGGCGGCGCGGCATCGCGGGTAGGCCCTGCTTTCACGCTTTCGTATTTGAATCCGCTCAGCGACACGCTCGCGCTCAGCCTCTCGCTGAGCAAGTCGACGCGTTACAGCGACTGGGAGTTCCTGCGGCCGGCCTGGAACAAGGTGACGCTGACCCAGACGAATTATTCGTTCACGCACGCGCCAGTGGAGGAGTTTAACGAGTTGGGCTCGGCTTCACTCGAGTGGCGCCTTGGGTCGCGCAGCAGCGTGCGGGTGGGCTTCCAGCACTCGTCCCGCAGCGCGACGCTGCGGCAGAATGCGATCATTTCGACGCCCGGAGTGGGAGCGGTGGAGAGCGGCGGCACGACGCAAGGCGCCGCGACGGGCGTGGGCAACGTGGCGCAGGGCGCCGGGTGGAGCAACCAGCAGCGGCCGCTGCGGCTGTGGAGCGTGGCGTGGAAATTCGAAGACGGGCCATGGAAGCTGGACGCCGCGGGCTCCTATTCGACCGCGGGTATTTCATTGCTCGATACGCAGGACGGCTTTTTCGGGAACCGCGGCTCGAACATCCTGAACCTCGTCGTGCGCAACGAGGGCAACGACCGCAGCCACGAGCGGATCGTGCCGGCAATCACGGCGTTCACGCGGACGGGCGCGCCGGTCGCGCTCTACGACGCGGCGGAATATACGGTGAACTCTGTGACCTCGAGCAACCGCCGGATCGACCAGGAGGTGGTGCGCGGCGCGGTCAACGTAACGCGCGCGCTCGACGGGCGTTTCAAGGCGGCGCTGAAGGCCGGCGCGGCGGTGGAGCGGCTGGAGCATTTTGATCGGAGCGACCCCAAGACGTGGACCTTCACGCCGCCGGGCGGCGCGGCAGGGAGGCTGGCGGGCAGTCACAATCTCGTGGACGACGCGTATTCGTCGCGCACCTATTTCCCGGATGCGCGTGGGCGGGACGTGCGGATTCGCTTCATCAGCCAGCGCAAACTTTACGAGCTCTACACGGCGAATCCCGCGTGGTTCGTGCTCAATGAGCCGGCGGCGCACACCTCGGAGGTCAATGCCACGAAACAGCTGACGGAGACGATCGCCGCCGGCTACGTGCGCGGCGACGTGCGGCTCATCGACAACCGGCTCCGGCTCGTGGCCGGCGTGCGTTACGAACGAACAAATGACGAGGGGCTGGGCCCGCGCGACGACATCGGCTCGACGTATCGGAAAAATGCGGACGGCAGCCTGGCGCTGGGCGCGAACGGCGCGCCGGTTCCGCTTTCGACGGACGCGCTGACGGTGGCGCGGCTGCGCTATCAGCGGCTCGGCAGCCGGACGGAGAAGAGCTACGACGGATATTTTCCGAGCTTCAATTCGAGCTTCGAGCTGACCGAACGGCTGGTGATGCGGGCGGCGTATGCGCGGACGATCGGCCGGCCGGATTTCGCGGAGATCATCCCGAGTGTGATCGCGGCAGATCCGACGGCGGCGGAGGCCAACCGGATCGTGACGGTGATCAACACGGGGCTGCGGCCATGGCGTGCGGACAACTTCGACCTCACGCTCGAGGCCTACGAAGTGAAGGGCGCGGTGGCGTCGGTGAGCCTGTTCCGGAAGGACGTGACGGATTTTTACGCGCAGACGCGCGCCGACGCGACGCCCGAGCTGCTGGCGGAGCTGGGCTTGCCGAACGAATATCTGGGCTACGACATCGTGACCAAACGCAACTCGGGCAAGGCGGTGCTCGACGGCGTGGAAGTGAGCTATCGCCAGTCGCTCGATGCGTTCCTTCCGTGGGCGCGGGGCGTGCAGGCCTATGCCAACTTCACTGCGATGGATGTGGGCGGAAACAATGCGAACGACTTCACGAATTTCGTGCCATTCACGCTCAACTTCGGCGCGCGCTACGCGGGGCGGCGGCTGCAGATCGACGTGAGCGCGACGCAGTTTTCCGAGCGGCGGATCCTGCGCGCGGCAGCGACGGCCACGGTGGCGCCGGGCAGCTACACGTATAATCCGTCGCAGTCGAAAGTGGACGCCTCGATCGAGTATCGGCTGCACCGGCGGCTGTCGGTGTTTGCATCGGCGCGCAACTTGAACGCCACACCGCTGCGTCGTGGCACATGGGCGCCGGAGACGCCGGGAAATGCGCGGATCGACCAGTATCAATATACGGGGGCGATGTTCACGCTGGGCGTGAAGGGGAGCTATTGAACGACCGATGACTAATGACCAAGGGCTAGCGACCGGAAACCGGAGACTAGAGACTGGATTATTTTTTATGAGAACTACGCTGGTATTGATTGGAGTATTCGCGGCGGCGGTGGCGCACGCAGGGGCGGCGGCGCGCGGTGATCGCGCGGTGAACGCGGACGGCACGCCGGCGGAGGTGCGATTGATCGCTCGAGATGTGTGCGCGTGGCCGGCTCTTACGCGGCTGCCGGATGGCACGCTGTTGATCGCGAATTTCAACCGGCCGAGCCATGGCCGCATGGTCGGTGACGTGGACACGTGGGCGAGCACCGACGACGGCCGCAGGTGGACAAAACGCGCGCCGGGCGCGCCGCACGAGCCGGGCACAAAATCGAACCGAATGAACGTGGCCTTCGGTGCGCTGCCGAATGGCGAGGTGCTGCTGCTCGCGAGCGGCTGGTCGTTGAAGCCCGACGAGAAGAGCCCGAGCGGGCTGGAGATCGACAAGGTGCTGCGTCCTTGGGTGAGCCGTTCGCGCGACGGCGGAAAAACGTGGGCGGTGGCGCGCGAGACGTTTCCCGAACTCTCGCCCGGTGGAGGAACGCAGATTCCGTTCGGGCCGGTGCAGGCGGGGAAAAACGGCGACCTGCTGGTGCCGTGCTACGACCAGGTGAAGGACCCGACCACGAACAAACCGGCGTGGGCGCGTGTGTATATTTACCGGAGTAAAGATCTCGGGCGCACCTGGGGCGAGCCGGTGCCGCTCGACCCGGCGACGCGGTTGAACGAGACGGCGCTGTTGCACGTGGGCGGCGGGCGCTGGCTGGCGTTTGCGCGCAGTGATCGATTGACGACGTATGCCTCGGACGATGATGGCCGCACGTGGGCGAACCTCGGGCCGGTAACGGAGCGGTATTGTTATCCCGCAAATGCAATCATGCTGGCGGACGGACGGGTGCTGCTCTGCTTCGGCAACCGCACCGAGGGCGATCCGCGGATCGAGGCGAAGGTGAGCGCCGATGGCGGTCGGACGTGGTCGGCGGCGGTGCGGCTGGTGTCGGTAACGCCGACGCCGCAAGTGCCGCGGTTGGAAGACATGGGTTATCCGAGTTCGGTGCAGTTGGCAGACGGGCGTGTGGTAACGGCGTTCTACGCGAAGCGCTCGACGCTCTACGACGGGTATCAGCTTGCGGCGGTGACGTGGGATCCGGCGAAGACGCTAGCGGAGGTGAAATGAGCAAGCGCGGCGCGGTGCGGCTCGCGGCGACAATACTCGTGGGGCTGACGAGTGTTCTGGCCGGCGCGGCGGTGTCGGACGAAGGTGAGGCGCGTGGTGTGCTGCGGGCGGCGCTGGCGGATGAGCAACGCTGGGTGCGCGTGCACGCGGCGGAGGTGCTGCTGGAATATGGCGAGCGGGCGATCGTGGCGGAGGCGTTTGTGCGCGAAGAGCAGCGGCATGGAAAGGAGACGGGCTACCGGGTGGGCATATGGCGCGTGCTCGCGCAGGCGCGGCCGGCGGAGCGCGAGATGTGGCGCGGGCGGGTGCTGGCGGTGTTCTGCGACGAGGCGGCGGCGGATCGGTTGTTTGCTGCGGAGACGCTGGCGAAATTGGGCGACCCGTTGTCGGCCGACGCGCGCGCGGCGCTGCGACGCTGGGCGGCAAAAGCGCCGCCCGCGGAGCGCGTTTACCTCGACTGGCTGGACTGGCAAGGGGGTGACGCGGACGCACGCGGGCGCGTGGTGGCCGCGCTGGGCGAGGCGGATGCGATGGCGCGGTTGAGAGCGGCGTTTGTGCTACGTTTCACGGGCACGAAGGAGCCGACGGCGCTCGCGGCGTTGGGCGCGGCGGCGGATCGTGAGGTGGAGGGAACGATGAGCCGGGCGTTCGTGGTGGGTGCGGCGTTTGCGCTGAGCGCGAGCGCAGAGCGGATGCCGGCGTGGCGGGAAATTTTAGATGCGACGGCGCGGCGCGGACCTCCTGCGGAAGCTTATGAAGCATTACAAGCGCTACGCAGCAGCGCAGGTCGGACGGAGCTGGAGCGGATGCGACCGTTGCTGGGGCACGCGCACGGCGATGTGCGCGTGGCGACGGCGTGGCTGATGCTCGCGGTGTTGCGCCGCGAGCCGTGAGGATGGTCACTCGCGCGGGAGCAGGCGGGCGATGAACGAGTCGATGCGGGCGAAGGCCGAAGGTGGAGCGAGATTGGGGACGTGGTTCAGCTCGGGAATGAGAAGCGTTTCGGCGGGGGCGCCGGCGGCGATTAGGGCGGCCGCGAAGCGTTCGCTCTGGCGCGGGTCGAGGGTGGAATCGAGCGCGCCGTGGATGAGCAGCGCGGGGACGGG
>JANPIT010000731.1:0-2727 GCA_031425115.1 Opitutaceae bacterium
ACCAGTCGGCCCGAGTTGGGCTCGCGACAAACGTGCCCACCACCACTCCCGAACGAATCGCCGCTGGATCAGTCGTATCGGTCGTCTGTTTTCCCGCGAACATCCAGCCGCTGCCTGAATGGTCGTAATTGGAGCCACCTCCGACGAATCGATTTATGCCGTCTCCACTTGGAAAACCCGCGACGTTGGGAAACGCCGCGCCCGGATTCGTGAATCCGTAAGGCGAAGTGCCCGTCGCGGCCATGGAGCCGTCAGGTTTGGTTTGATACGCGGCGCTAACCAAGTCGCCCGTTCCGCTCGCATTGATTTGAATTCGCGTCCCGCCGGGGAAGAATCCTAGACTGATCTTCTCGCTCGCCCCGGTGGTCAGCGGCAGCGAGATCGTGCCCGAGGTGATTGTGACCTGCAGCGGCGTGTTACCGGAGAAATACCCGCCGAAAACGGCGAAATCGACGCGGTCACCTACGACTACGCTGACGGTGAGATCAAACGCACCCGCGTCGGTTGCATTGAAAAGGACGACGCTATTATGGCGCACGGCGACCTGCATCGTGCCGCTGTCGCCCGCGAGGAACTGGCCGGTGACGCGCACGGTCGCGGCTACCGGGGAGGTCCATCGCACGACGGAGGGCTCGTTGCCGTTACCAGGGTGAACGGAGAGCGCGCCGGCCGGGACGCCAAACGAGGTGGCGCCGCTGGTGTTGAGCCACACGGCGGGAGTCTGATCGCCGGCCCAGCCATACCAGTTATTGGTGCCGCGATTGGTGTAGGGCGTGAACGTGGTGAAGCCCGTATCCATCCAACCATACGACCACACGCCGTTCGGGTTGCCGTTGGCGACGGAGAAGTCCGCGGTGGGGTTCCACGTGAGCGGGGCCGACGACGCGGTGAGCGCAGGAGCGGCAAAGGCAAGGCCGGCGGCCACCATGACGCTACGGAACAAACGCTGCGCGGCCGAAGCGGACGCGCACGAGCGAAGGAGGAAGGAAAGGACGTTCGAGCGCATGGACAGAAATCGATGGCGCTGCCCGTCACGAACGGGGTGCTGTCCGCCACGGAGGCGTGCGGATAGCCGTGTCGAAGCTGCGCTGGAAGCTGACCCGAGGTTCTATTTTCGGCGGAGGGGTCTTGCCAGCCGGAAATCTGCAAATGAACCGAGTAGTTACCCTCATTCGAGCCTTGAGCGAACGCCCATCCGTGCTAGGCAGACAGGCGCATGAAGTTCCCGCTTCGTTCCCGGATCGTCAGCGCGCTTTGCTTCGCGCTGCTCGGGGCGGTCGCATTCGCGCAGACTATCGTGCTCACCCCGAGCACGACGCAGCTCAGCAGCGCGGGAGGCAACGTCACTTTCACGGCTACCATCACGTATACTACGACGCCGTCTACTCTGGGCTTCTCAGTCACACTGCCACCCGGCTGGCAGTATCTGAGCGGTTCGCCAGTCGCGGGCACGACCCCCGCGGAACCTGTCATTACCCCCGCGGCGGGGCGGGTCGGCACGCTCGATTGGGCCTTCGTCACGCTGCCCGCGAGCCCGGTGAACTTCAGTTTCACGGCGTCCTACCCCGCCAACGCCACCGTCACTCAGTCGCTCACGAGTTC
This sequence comes from Opitutaceae bacterium, assembly GCA_031425115.1. GTDB lineage: Bacteria > Verrucomicrobiota > Verrucomicrobiia > Opitutales > Opitutaceae > ER46. The sequence continues at coordinate 1,603 of JANPIT010000731.1, forward strand.
GTTGGTGGCGCGCGATGGCTCCGGCGATCCGCCGGCCACGGTCACGGGGACGCCGGTGACGTTGCCAGCGGCTTCCACGTTTATCACGTGGAATGGAGGCAGCGGCAGTTGGCAGGATACCACGCAATGGACACCGAATACCGTGCCCAACAACGCGGGCGCGGCGCGCTTCTCTGCGACCATCGACGGCGGGATCGCGACCCTCGGCGCCCCGGTGACAATCGACAACCTCACGTTCAACGGCGGCACGATCACTGGCGCGCCCGCCCTCACGATTTCGGGCGTCTCGTCCAATTGGACTGCGGGCATTTTCGCGGGCGTGGGCGAAGTGGTGATCGCGCCAGGCGCGATGCTGAGCGCGAGCGGCAACAGCGCACACACGTTCGCCGAGCGCACGATTCGCAATGAGGGCACGTTTCTCTGGCTCGACCGCGGCGCGCTGCAATCGGGGAGCGGCGGACAGTTTATCAACAGCGCGGGCGCGACGTTTGTGGATGCGACCACGGGCACAGTGGATTATCAGATCCGCAATTCCTCGGGCGGCACCTTCACCTTCGCCAATGCGGGCACGTTTTCAAAGTCCACCACGAGTTCCACCGTCGTCAGCGTGCCGTTCTCCAACACCGGCAATCTACTCGTCGCCGCCGGCTCCCTGCGCTTCAGCGATGCCTTCACGCAGACGTCCGGTATCATATTTGTGAATTCAGGCGCGACGCTGCGTGTCGACAACGGGCTCGCCTTCGCCGGTGGCACGCTGCACGGCAGCGGCACGGTCGTCGCGAACATCACCAACAGCGGAATTCTCTCCCCTGGCAGCCTCATCGGCACGCTCACGGTGCAGGGCAATCTCACGCTGCTGGGCACCTCGCAACTGATCTTCGACCTTAACACGCCGGTCCAGGGGACAGGCTACGACTTCCTCAATGTATCGGGCACGGTCGCGCTGGGGGGCAGCTTCGCCTTCCACATGATGCCCGGCGCGGAGAACGCGTTCAATGCCGGCAACTCCCTCACACTGGTCACCGGTAGCGCGTTGACCGGAACGTTTGCCAACCTGCCCAATGGCACGCGCCTCCTCGCCTCGCAGGGCACCGGCTCGTTTGTGATCAATTACACCGGCACCAG
>JANPIT010000732.1:0-5590 GCA_031425115.1 Opitutaceae bacterium
CCGTAACGGTCGACGTTCACGAAGAACCGCTCCATGGGTAATTCGAGGTATTGGGAGATGGCTTCAATGATTCGCAGATTCGCCTGATGGGGAATCACGAGTGAAATCTGATCAGCGCGAATCTGGTGTTGTTCCAGAATATCGCGGGCGGCCTCATCCATACCGCGCACGGCGAGCTTGAAGACCTCTTTGCCCTTCATCCGGATGCAATGGTCCCGCGCCGCGATCGATGCCGGGGTGGAAGGCGCACGGCTGCCGCCATGGGAAATGTAGAGGAGTTCGGCGCCTTCTCCTGAGGTGCCGAGCCGCGTGCCGAGGAGGCCGACGTTGGGCGTATCGATCGCGCCGATCACGGTCGCTCCGGCCCCGTCACCAAAGAGCACGCAGGTCGTGCGATCCTGCCAATCGATGACGCCCGAAAGCTTTTCCACGCCGATGACGAGTGCCTTCTTGTAACGGCCGGAGGCGACCATCGCGCACGCGGTATCCAGAGCATAGATATAACCGGAGCAGGCTGCGTTGAGATCGAAACAGGCGGAGGTCGTCGGCAGGCCGAGCTTGTGCTGGATGAAGCAGGCGCAGGCCGGCATCGGCAAATCCGGCGTGACCGTCGCGACGATCAGCAGATCAATGTCCGTGGCCTTCAAGCCGGCGTCGTCGAGCGCGCGTTGGGCGGCCTGGACGCCCATGTCGGAGGTCGCTTCGTTGGGCGCGGCGATGCGTCGCTCCCGGATGCCACTGCGGCTGCGAATCCACTCGTCCGAAGTATCCACCATGTGAGCGAGATCATCATTGGTCAGAACGCGCTCGGGTGCATAGGAGCCGGTGCCGAGAATGACGGTGGAGCGGGTGGACATTACGTGGACAGTGGACGGGAGTCGACGAGCAGTGATCAGCAGTTGTCAGTAATCAGTGATGACTAGTTTCACTGATTACCGATTGCTTCAGCCATCAGCCGAAGGCGGTCTGACCGAGCAGCTCGTTGGCGCGGGCGATATCGATTTCGATTTGGTGGTTCATGTCAGCCTTCACGATTTCGTTTGCGGCATGAATGGCGCTCTTGATTGAGCGGCGATTGGAGGAGCCGTGCGCCTTGAGGATGTTGCCGTTGAGCCCGAGGAGGGGAGCGCCGCCGTAGCGTTCAGGGTTGATGCGCTCCTTCAGGGCGTTGAAGGCGCCTTTCGAAAGCAACGCCCCGGTGGCGCGCATCGGATTCGCCTGCAGTTCCTCTTTCAACATACTCGAGAAAAATTTCACCAGCGACTCCCAGCTCTTCAGCATGATGTTGCCGACAAATCCATCGCACACGACGACGTCGACGTGTTCAGCGAACACATGGAAGCCCTCGATGGGGCCCGCGTAGTTCACAAGCGTGCCGACGCGTTTGAGCAACTCATTGGTCTCGGTGATGAGCGCGTTCCCTTTGCCCTCTTCGGTGCCGATCGTCATCAGGCCGACGCGCGGCGATTTCACGCCCAGCATGACGCGGCAATAGTGGCTGCCGAGAATGGCATTGTGGACGAGATGCTCTGGCTTGGCCTCGGGATTGGCGCCGGCATCGATCAAAACGAAGTGGCCGCCTTCACGGGGGCAGATGGCGGCGAGCGCGGGGCGAGCGATGCCCTCCATCGTGCGGAGCCGCAACGTGCCGCAGGCCATGAGCGCGCCGGTATTCCCGCAACTGAGCACGACGCCGGCTTCCCGATTCTTCACCAACTCGATCGCGCGGACCATCGAAGAGTCCTTTTTCCGCTTCAATGCGTTGAGCGGCTTGTCCTCCATGGTGATGACCTCGGAGGTGTGCAGGACGGTCAGCCGGGGATTACCCGTCAGCCCGGCCTGATCGATCAACGGGTTGAGGATGGCCTGATCGCCCAGCAGCGTGATCGCGTTGAGCGACGCGTATTGAGTGAGGGCGAGTTTGACGCCAGCGACGACTTCGCCGGGACCCAAATCGCCGCCCATGGCGTCAACGGCGATCCGACCCGACGCGCCGGAAGTGATAACCATCGCGGGGATGGCGGGGTTTGAACTGTCGCGTGCGCCGGAAGGCTTAGACCTCGACGTTTAGCACCTGACGACCGCGATACATGCCGTTCTTGGGATTAACCCGATGGGGGCGGAAAGCGCTGCCATCGGTCGGATCCTTGGCGAATTCGGGCGCCTTGAAGGCGTTAGCCGCGCGGCGGTTGGCGCTGCGGCGTTTGGACTGCTTGCGTTTCGGATTGGCCATGGGAGGAAGGTATCGAGTGGGCGTGCGTAAATGAAAAACACCCGCCAGAATTGAGTGAAGGGGTCGGAGTAAAGGGCGGGCCTCACATGCGTCAAGCGTCATAATCGCCCCGCGCTCGCCGGGCTATTTTCCGAGGTAAATCATGGCCGTCAACGCCGCGGCCAGCGCGAGTCGATACCACGCGAAAACCGCCAAGCCGTGGCGCGTCAGCCAAAGCACCAGAAACCGCACACACACGGCAGCCGTGATCGCGGCCACCGCGGCACCCAGGAGAACGTGCGGCCACCCGAAAACCTGAATCATGGCGCTGCCGCTTTTCATGCCTTTGTAGACGGAAGCCGCGCTCAACGTGACAAAACCCAAGAGAAAACTGAATTCGGCCGAACGCTTGGGATCGAGCCCCACGAAATAGCCGCCGACAATTGTCATCATTGAGCGGCTCGTGCCGGGCCACATGGCGACGCATTGCAGCGCGCCGATCACCGCGGCCTTTGCCGGCGTGAGTTCGACGGGGGTGGGATTGGTCGCGGCGCGAGCAGCCGCGTTGGCCACCGCTTTTCGGCGCCACCACTCGGCATAAAACATCAAAAATGCTCCGGCGACTTGGGCGATGATGACGGCGCGGACGGAGAAGAGATGTTCGTCGATCCAGTTGTGCGCGAGGAAGCCGATGCCCGCGGCGGGGACGAAGGCGATGAGCACGTTGATCAGGAGGCGAAGGCCGGCGGGATCGCGACCGAGCAGGCCGCGGAGCATCGCCATAAATTGCGCCCAGTAGAGGAGGGCGACGGCAGCGATGGCGCCGGCCTGGATCACGACCGTGTAAGTATCGGCAGCGAGTTTGAGGGTGAGGGGTTCTCCCTTGGGATTTTTAGCGGATGGCTTGCGATGCCACAAGGGCTGGCCGTCGGCGCCGACGAGTGGTTGCGTCGACTCGAGGTGCAGGAGGCGCGTGGCGATGATCAGGTGTCCGGTGGACGAGATCGGCAGGAATTCCGTGACGCCTTCGACGACTCCGAGGATCACGGCGTCGATCGCGCTCAATTCCGCGGCGGCGGTGGTCGCGGGTGCCGCGGGCGCGGTCGGATCGGGCAGGCGGCTAACCAACGGTTCGCCGGGGCGAGCCGGGCCGGCGGGGGATTGGGCGAGTGCGCTCGAAACTGCGAGCACCGATAAAAAAACGAGAGCGAGTTTTCGCACGCGGCTTGGTTTCAGTTTTGCCGGGATGGAGCAATTTTATTTGCCGCCACCACCGCGAGCGGCTGACTGCTCGGCGAATGTCCACGCTTGCCGCCCTGACCGCGCAAATTTCCGCCGCGCACGAACTCACGCCCGCGGAAGTCGAGTTGGCAGCGGCCGCGCTGGCGGGGACGATCGAGCCGGATGAGGCGAAAGGGAATTTTCTCTCGGCGCTCGCACGCAAGGGCGAGACGGCGGCGGAGATCGCGGCCTTCGCAGCAGCGTTTCGGGCGCGGGCCGTAAACCCGGGCGTCGAGGCGTGGTCGGCGCGTGCGATCGATATCGTGGGCACGGGCGGGGATCACGCGGGCGGTTTCAATATCTCGAGCATCGTCGTGCTGGTGCTGGCCAGTGCCGGAGTGACGGTGATGAAGCACGGCAACCGTGGAATCACGTCGAAGTGTGGCAGCGCGGACCTGCTTGGGGCGTTGGGGGTGAATCTGGAGGCCCCGCCCGAAAAGTTGCGGCAGGCGCTCGACGAGCTGGGCTTCGTGTTTTTTTTCGCGCCGGCGTATCATCCGACGTTCAAACACATCGGACCGGTGCGGAAAGCGCTCGCGGCGCGGGGCGAGCGGACCGTATTCAATATTCTAGGACCGCTGATCAACCCGGGCCGGCCGGCGCATGTGCTGCTCGGCACGTTTTCGGCGGCGTCGGTGCCGAAGCTCGCGGGCGCGCTCGAGACGCTGGGCGCACGCGGCGGATTAGTCGGGCACGGCGTGATCGACGCGACACGGGGAATCGACGAACTCACGACCGCGACGGCAAATCGCGTGCGCGGCTTCGGTTCGCGACGGGAAATCGAAACCGAGTGGCACGCGGAGGATTTTGGTCTGGAGCGCGCCCCGTTTGCCGATCTGGCCGGCGGCGATTTGCCGGCGAACCTCGCGATCGTGGACGCGCTGCTCGCGGGCCGGGCGCCGCGCGGGCTGAGCGACACGATCGTGCTCAACGCGGCAATCGCGATGTGGATAGTGGGCCGCGTGTCGACCGTGCGCGAGGGAATCGCCCCGGCGCGCGAATTGCTTTTGGGTGGGGCAGTGCAGCAAAAAATCGCGGCGACGCGGGAATTTTATCAACATTCATGAGTAGAAAATATTTTGGCACCGACGGTGTGCGTGGCCCGTTTGGCGGGCCCGTGGTCAACGAGGAATTTGCCGCGCGCCTGGGGGCGGCGGCGGTGGCGTGGTTGAAAGGCGCCGGAGAGCGGCGCCAGGGGTTGCCGGAAAGCAGCGATCTCGCACTCGAGCGACGCGAACACCGTGAGGTTGGGCGGGTGTTGATCGGCCGCGATACACGCGGATCCGGTGCGGCGCTGGAAGCGGCGATCGCGCGTGGGTTGCGCGCGGCGGGGGCGATTCCCGTTTCGCTCGGGGTCGTGCCCACGCCCGCGGTGGCGCGGGCGGTCCGCACGAGCGGCGCGCGCCTTGGCGTCGTGATCACCGCTTCGCACAATCCGGCGAGCGACAATGGCATCAAGTTTTTCGGCCCGAGCGGCGTAAAGCTGACCGACGACGATGAGTTGACGATTGAGAGTCACTTGGGCGCGGCGATCACGACGCCGGTGCAAACGCTGGAGAGTCACACGACTGCCATGGCGGATTACATTGCGACGGCGCAGTCGCTGCTCCCGAAAAATTCGCTCGCGGGCTGGCATGTGGTGCTGGACACCGCCAATGGCGCAACCTGCACCACGAGTCCCGCGGTGCTGCGTGGCTTGGGCGCGCGCGTGACGGGTATCGGCGACGCGCCGGACGGCACCAACATCAACGCCAACGTCGGCAGCGAACACCCGGCCCTGCTGGCGGAGAAAGTGCGCGCGACGGGTGCCCGGCTGGGGATTGCGCACGATGGTGACGGCGATCGCTGCATCTTGTGTGACGAGCTCGGCGCGGTGCTCGATGGCGATGAGATTCTCACGCTGCTCGCGACGCATGCCCTCGCGCAGGGGACGTTGGCGAAGAACACCCTCGTCGTCACGGTGCAGAGTAATCTGGGGGTGGATGCGGCCCTGGCGGTGGCGGGTGGACGCGTTTTGCGCACCAACGTCGGCGATCGTTACGTGATCGAGCGGATGCGGGCGGAGGGCGCGACGCTCGGCGGGGAGTCATCGGGGCA
>JANPIT010000733.1:0-5268 GCA_031425115.1 Opitutaceae bacterium
TCCGAAGAAGGATATCCTCACTCAGGACAAGAAGCGGCTGGAGATTCGGATCGCGACTGGCTGCGGCGGGCGGATCGCTGAAGAGCAAGTGCTCGGGGATATTTCGAATGGCGCTGCCGGGGACATCAAGAGCATCACGCAGATCGCGCGGCACATGGTGTGCGACTGGGGCATGAGCAAGATGGGCCCAATCGCGTTTGGCGATAACCACGACACGGTCTTCCTGGGGCGCGAGATTGCCCGCAATGAAAACATTTCGGAGGAGACCTCCCGGCGAATCGATGAAGAGATTCATCGTATCATCCTAGAGCAATACAAGCGGGCGACCGAGATCATCACAGAGCGGCGCCTTGCTCTGGATAAGATCGCCGAGGCTCTTCTCGAGCACGAGACGATCGATGGGAAGCACGTGTTGGAGATCCTCCAGTTCGGGGAGATACGTTCGCCGATCCAAGCCATACTCCCACCGAAGACGGATGCAGTGGCGGCCAAAAAGGGGACGACGATCGCCCCAGAACCGGAGCCGATGGGCCCGGCGCCAGCGCCGAACCCGGCATGATTTTGAGGCGGGCCCGAGTGGCCCGCCTTTTTTATGGCCAGGGTGAGCGAGGTGGCCGAGAGCGTATCTTAGGAAGTGATTAGAAGGGCCGGCGGATTACGTGAGCTGACTTCGTTCTTGGATTCGGTATCGGCGGGGCCAAGTGTCCCGGGACTCAACGCATGAAAATTTGCTGCATCGGAGCCGGTTACGTGGGTGGTCCAACGATGGCGATGATCGCCTTGAAAGCGCCGAGCATCGAGGTGCGCGTCGTGGACATGAATGTGGCCAGGATCGCGGCGTGGAATTCCGACACCCTCCCGATTTATGAGCCGGGGTTGGATGAGGTGGTGCGCCAGACGCGCGGGAAGAACCTGCATTTTTCGACGGATGTTCACGGCGCGATCAAGGCGGCGGACATCATTTTCGTGGCGGTTAACACGCCGACCAAGACCTACGGCGTAGGCGCGGGGCGCGCGGCGGATCTTCGGTTTATCGAATCGGTGGCGCGGACAATCGCGCAGCACGCCAACGGGCCGAAGATCATCGTCGAGAAGTCGACCATCCCCGTGAAGACGGCCGAGACGATCAAGGACATCCTCGCGGCGAACTCCGTGGGACATAAGTTCGAGGTGCTTTCCAATCCGGAGTTTCTCGCCGAGGGCACGGCGGTGGCCGACCTGATCTCGCCGGACCGGGTGCTGATCGGTGGAGAGCGGACGCCGACGGGCGAGGCGGCGATCAAGGTGCTGGTGGACGTCTACGCCAACTGGGTGCCGCGTGATCGGATCATCACGACCAATCTTTGGTCTTCGGAGCTCTCGAAATTGGTGGCGAACGCGTTTCTCGCTCAGCGCATTTCATCGATCAACTCGATTTCGGCGCTGTGCGAAGCGACCGGGGCGGACGTCGACGAAGTGGCGAATGCGATCGGCAAGGACTCGCGGATCGGATCGAAGTTTTTGAAGGCGTCGGTCGGCTTCGGTGGTTCGTGTTTCCAGAAGGATATCCTCAACCTCGTTTATCTCTGTGAGCATTTCGGGTTGCCGGAAGTCGCGACGTATTGGGAAGGGGTCGTGAAGATGAACGACTGGCAGAAGCGACGATTTGCCGGGAAGATCGTGCGGTCGCTTTTCAACACGGTCGCGGACAAGAAAATCGCGGTGCTCGGATTTGCGTTTAAGAAGGACACGAATGATACGCGGGAATCAGCGGCGATTTCGGTCTGTCGCGATTTGTTGGCCGAGCAGGCGCGAGTGGTTGTCTATGATCCGAAGGTGCCGGCGGATGAGATTCGCGACGACGTGCTCGGCAAAGGGGTGGTGAACGATCGCCTGACGGTAGCGACCAGTGCGCTTGAGGCGACCGACGGAGCACACGCCATCGCCGTCGTGACGGAGTGGGACGAATTCAAGACGCTGGACTTCGTGAAAATTTTCAAGGGGATGCACCAGCCCGCCTTCGTCTTCGATGGGCGTAATATCCTCGATCTGGCGCGGCTGCGGCAGATTGGATTTCGCGCGAGCGGAATCGGGAAGTGACCTCGCGGTTCACGGAAACGGGCTGAGCGGGGGCGGCGAAAGGCAGCCCGCAAGGAGAACCGAGGTGGCGACGAAAAAGGCCGCCCCCGTCACAAACGGAAGGCGGCCTCGTAGTCGTTGGCGTAATGTCCCCGTTCCGAAGCAACGGGGCGAAGGGTCAGACGGTAGCGGGTGGCTGCTTGTTCCGTCGCCGGCGATAGGCAATGAGCCCGAGGGCGGCGCCGATCATGATGGCTCCATAGGTGGAAGGCTCAGGTGCGGGGGTGACCTCGTGGCGGTTCGTGCCGTAGTCGAGCCACGCGGTGTTGTTGTTGGAAAAACCGTTGAACGTGACGTTGAGTTGGGCGCCTTGCCCGGTGGTGTTGAGGGTCGCGCCCGTCCAATTCTGAGCGTAAAAATAGTCGGTATTGTTGACCCAGTTGAGGATGGTGAGCGATCCACCTGGTGCCAAAACGAAGTTGGTGACGTTGAGCGTGGAGGCTACGCTGTTACCGAAATCCAGGATGGTATTGCCGGTGATGCGGAGCGTGCCGAGGGTGACGTTGACACCGGCGAGGACGAGCGTGCCGCTCTTCAACTCGAGCTCGCCCGCAAAATTAATCGTGGAGTTGAAGGTCAGGCTTCCACTGGACGCGGCGATGTTGCCGTTGAGGTCCTGGTCCATGTCGAGGAGGAGCTTGCCGGTGGATAATCCCGTGAGCGTGCCGCCGAAGGAGCTGACGGAATTGGTGCCGCTGACGACGAGGGTGTTGCCGCCGGTATCGATCGTGCCGGTGCCGGCGAAGGCGCCGATGGTCTCGGTGAGGCCGGAGCCGACGGCAGTGAGGTCGAGTTTGCCGTCGGAATTGATCGTGACGCTGGAGGTGTTGGCGATCTGCTCGTTGGCGAGGAGGCGGAGCGAGGCGGTATTGGCGGCGCCGCTGCTATCGCCGATAACGACCGCGCCGGTGCCGGTGGCGTTGACACCGGGCGTCTTGTTGAGGTTTACGGTGCCATCGCTCACTTGGAAAGTGCCCGAGAACGTGTTGGCGGCAGAGCCTGTGAGTTGCAGCGTGCCGTAGTCGGTCTTGTTGAAGCTGGCCGTGCCGCCGGAGATCGCTCCACTTATCGTAAGGTCTGCGTCGCCGTTGATAGCGTTGTTACCGACTTGGACCACGCGGGTGCCGGTGGTGCCCAGGTCGAGGTTGGCGGAGATAGTGGCGGTAGAGCTTCCGACGCCGTTGAACGTGAGGTTGTTTCCGAGGGTCAGCGTGCCGCTGCCTTGGACGTTGCCGCCAGTCAGGGTGAGTGCGCCGATGGAGTCATTGAACCCTTGGAGATCGAGGCGGCCGTCGGTCGCGATCGTGACGTTGGAAGCATTGTTGATCTGATTGGCGGCGTTAAGTTGGAGGACGGCGGATGCAGCAGCGCCGATACCATCGCCAATATTTACGGCGGCCGCGCCCGTGGCGTCGACCCCGGCGGTCTTGGTTGCGATCACCACGCCGTCGTTGATGGCGAAACCGCCGGAGAACGTGTTCGCGACCGTGCCGCCGAGGGTGAGGGTGCCGGCGCCAGTCTTTTGGATGTAGTTGGCGGCGGAGGCTTGGGTGATTGCGCCATTCAACGTGAGGTTGCCGATATTGGAGTCGATCGCGACACCGGTATTCACGCCGCCGATGAGGGAGATATTACCGTTGAGCGTATTGTTGTCTTGGATATTCTTGAGGCTGGGCGCGGACGGGGGAGCGGTCATGCCGTAAAGAGAGAGCGTTTCGCCGCTGGCGAGCGTCACGCCATTTTGCAGGCCAAGGGTGGCGCCGATTTGCACGCTGGTCCCGGCAGTGGCGGAACCGAGGGCGGCGTTGCTGCCGGCAATCAGCGTGCCGGCGGTGATGTTGGTGGAGCCGACGTAGGTGTTGGTGCCGGTGACCAAAAGTGTGCCAGTGCCAGTCTTGGCGAGAACCTTGGCGTTGACCGACTCGCTGATAATGCCGCTAAGGGTGAGCTGGGATCCACCCGCTACGTCGACCTTCACCTGGTCGGTGGCGACCGCGCCAGCGAGGGAGAGATTGCCCGTCCACGTATTGTTGCCCGAGAGATTTGCCAGACTGGCGGTGCTGGGGCTCGTGGCGCCGGTGAGAATGCCCTGCTCACCCGTTACGGTAATGCCGCCTTGGAGGCCGAGGGTGGCGCCCGCATTGACGGTGGTGCTGCCGGTGGCGGTGCCAAGGGCGGTGTTGTTGGCGGCCACCAGAGTGCCCGCTGAGACGGTGGTGGCACCGTCGTAGGTATTGGCGCCGGTGAGCGTCATCGTGCCGGTGCCGCTCTTGGTCAGTGCGAGCGTGCCAGCGCCATCGGAAATAATGCCGGAAAACGTGGTGGAGCTGTTGTTCTGACCGGCGTTGAGGAGGGGCGTCGCGCTCGTGCCGGTGACGTTGCCGGCACCCGCGAGTGAGCCGATGGTGTCGCTGAATCCGTTGAGATCGAGCACGGCGCCAGAAGCGACTGCGACGGCGGAGGCATTGGGGATGACGTTGGCGGCGCCGAGGCGGAGCGTGCCGGCATCGATGGTCGTGGAGCCGTCGTAGTTGTTGCCGGTGTTGGAAAGGACGATGGTGCCGCTGCCGGTCTTGGTGATGTTGGCGGTTCCGGTGCCATCCGCCAAGGCGCCACTAAAGGTGATGACGGAGGTGCCGGCGGCGGCGAGGTCGACACTCTTGTTGAGCGTGACAGTGCCGCTGAAGGTTCCGGTGCCGGAGGCGACACTGCCACCGAGCGTGGTGGTGTCGCCTTGGCTGCCGACCGTGATCGGACGGTTGATTGTGACGCCGGTGGCCCCAATCAACAGCGAGGTGTTCATCGCGGCCGTCGTGCTGGCGTCATTGACGACGACGGCGGTGGCGGAGGTGCCGAGCGCGCCGGTGGCATTGACCTCGAGTGTGCCGCTGCGGAGCGTCGTGGTGCCAGCGTAGGTGTTCCCTGCGTTGCTCAGGATGAGTTTACCGTCGCCGGTCTTAACGAGGTTGGTGGTGCCGCTGCCCTGTGTGACCGCGCCGGAGACGAGGGTCGTGCCGGCCCCGTTGAAGGTCAGATTGCCGGTGTAGCGTTGGTCGAAGGTGCCGGCGAACGTGAGACCGGTCGCCGCGGCGGAGTTGTTCGTGACGAGCATTGCGTCGTTGCTGCGGACAGGCGCGTTGATGAGGTGCG
>JANPIT010000734.1:0-3858 GCA_031425115.1 Opitutaceae bacterium
TTCAAATCCCCGCGTTTCTTTGCCGGCAGACGGACTTATTGCTCGCGGCCGCTGCGACGGGCCGGGTAGTCAACGTGAAGAAAGGGCAGTTCCTCTCCCCGCAGGAGATGGTGCACGTCACGGGCAAGTTGGTCGAAGGCCAGGCGCGCGAGATTTGGCAGACGGAGCGCGGCACCACGTTCGGTTACCAAAATCTCGTGGTCGACATGCGATCGTTCGCGATCATGCGGCAGAACAAGTTTCCCACCGTCTTCGACGCGACGCACGCGGTGCAACTGCCCGGCGCCGGTGGCGGCAAGAGCAGCGGCCAGCGTGAATTTGTGCCGCCGCTCGCGAAGGCGGCCCTCGCGGCCGGAGCGGAGGGCCTGTTCATCGAGACGCATCCCGACCCGGCCAACGCGATCAGCGATGGACCAAACATGATCCCACTCGCGGAGATGCCCGCGCTCATGGCGGCATGCCTCGCGGTGTGGCGGGCGGTGCGGGGGTAATTCTCCAATCGTTCTCGTTCTCGTAATCGTTCTCCCTCCGGGACCCTGACGGACGAGAACGATCAGGAGAACGAGAACGATTAGGATTAAGAGAACGAGTGGTAAAGGGGCGGAGCGGCCCTTGACCGTGGGGGACTCCCTCCCACACTGGCCCGCAACCGAACCTCTGGATGGATACCTTTTTAATTGAAGTGCCGATGCCGTCGATGGGCGCGACGGTGACCGAATTGACGATCATCACGCTGAAAATCGCGCCCGGCGATCGCGTGACCAAGGCTCAGCGCATCGCTGATCTCGAGAGCGACAAGTCGGTGTTCGAATTCGAGTCGCCCTGCGATGGCACGGTCCGCGCCATCCTGGCGAAGCCGGGAGAGGTAAAGTCGGCGGGCGCACCGTTTCTCCACATCGAAACGAGCGACGAATCGTTGCGACACCTCGCCGCGAAAGTGTCGGCCAACGGTGCCGCCGCAGTGTCCGCGAGCGACGCGGGTGGGGCGTCGCCCAAGGCGGCCGCAACGGTTATCTGGACCCCGCGCGCCACCAAGCTCGCGCAGGAGGCGGGGCTCGATCCGGCATCGATCGTTGGCATCGAAGCCACGGGACCCGGCGGGCGCGTGTCGGGCGATGACGTGACGCGCTACCTGGCGACTCGGAAGTCTTGAGTCGACGCAAGGCGGGGCGCGGCTTTCATGTCGCCTGATTGAGCACCAACCCTGACACGGTCTGTATCGCGGGAGTAGGACACGCCGCGCCGGCGAGTATTCGCGCCAACAGCGAGATATTGAAGGCGTTCCCGCATCGCACGGAGGACGAGATGATCCGGCTGACGGGCATCACCGAGCGCCGTTACGCGGCAGACGACGAGACTGCGACCGACTTGGCTGCCATTGCGGTGCAACATGCATTGACCCAAGCCGGCATGAAGGCCTCCCAGATCGATGGGGTGATCATGGCCACGATCATTCCGGATCAACCGGTGCCCTCCGCGGCGAGCGCACTCGCCCGACGGCTGGGGATTCCCCGCGCGTTGGCGTTTGATCTCAACGCCGCGTGCTCGGGTTGGCTCTACGCGCTCGAGGTGGGACGGACTTTTATTCGCTGCGGCACCGCGAAGAACATGATCGTGGTCACCGCGGAGTTGTTGTCGCGCATCACGAATCCGCAGGATCATGAGACGGCGTTTCTCTTCGGCGATGGCGCCGGAGCGGCGATTCTCACGAGCGGGACGGGCGGGCATCGCTTGCACCGGATGGGCCTGAGTGGTGACGCGGATCAGTTCGATGCGATCCAGCGTCCCGGTGGTGGCGCCTTGATGCCGTGGCCGGAATCCGAGGGCGGAGACATGAAGCATTTCTATCTCCAGATGAATGGCACTTCGGTGTTCAAGCACGCGGTGATTGGGTTCGCGGAGCAGATCGAGCAAACGCTCGCCCGGGAGAATCTGAAACCCGACGACATCGCGTGGATCGTGCCGCATCAGGCCAACGCGCGCATCCTCACCGCGGTCAGCAAGCGGGTGGGCATTCCCTACGACAAGTTCGTCGTGACCATCGGCAAATACGGCAACACGAGTGCCGCGAGTGTTTCGATGGCGCTGGGCTGGGCGGCGGAAGAGGGGATCTTCACTGACGGCGACCGCATTATTTTCTGCAGCGTAGGCGCAGGACTGACGTTTGCGGGTGGGTTGTTGGTCTGGTGAAGGGGAAAGGCGGAATGCGAAAACGCGAAAGGCGAAATTGGTCTGAAACGTTTTCGCCTTCCGCCTTTCGCCTTTCGACTTTCGCCTTTTATTGATTCTGCAGTTCGTAGCTCAGGATGCTCAACGCATACGCTGCCGCGGTCTCGCAGCGCAGCACCAGCGGGCCGAGCGTGACCGGTTCGAAGCCGGCAGTTTGGGATAGGCTCATTTCGGCCGGTGTAAAATCGCCCTCGGGGCCGATAAGCCACAGCACGTTGGTGGGCGTGCGATTTTGGGCGGCGCGAAATGCTGCGAGGACGACCCTCAGCGATTGCGCCCCGGGGTGGAGGCTGGCGATCAATTTCAAATCGTAACCGCGTGCTGCTGCCATGAACGCGGACGCGTTCTGCACCGGTAGCACCTCGGGCACGAATGGATTGCCACACTGTTTGGCGGCTTCGAGTGCGGCTGTCTGCCACTTCTCTATCTTGCGGTCGGAACGATCGCCCTCGAGGTGGACTTGCGTGCGCTCGCTTTCGAGCGGCGCGATGCGGGTGGCGCCGATCTCCGTGGCCTTGCGGATGATCGCATCCATGGACTGGCCCTTGGGCAGTGCCTGACCGAGCGTGATTTCGTAGGGTAACGGCGTGAATCTCTGCTTGGAGCGGACCGCGAGCGTGGCGGCGTTTTTGCGGTCACCGGTGAGCTCGCAGATCCACTCAGCGCCGCGACCATCGAAGGCGACCACCGGGTCGCCGAGCCGGGCGCGATTCACCACGACGAGGTGATGCGACTCTTCCGGCGAGAGGGTGAGTTCCGCCGGGTCAGCCGACGGCGGCGTGCAAAAAGCGCGGAAGTCGGGCATGTGAGGAAGATCAAAGCGCTCAGCTTAAAGCTTAAAGCTTTTTGCTCAAAACGAGCCGCACTGCGCGGCCAGAAAACAGTAAGGGCGCCAGGATTTGATCTCTGGCGCCCTTGCCGACTTGAACTGCAAACTATGAACTTCCCAAAAAGAACGGGTAACTAACGAAGGGAAAGACGCGGCTGCGGCCGGGATGTTCAAAATACGCGTTCCCGAATTTGGCGTGGACAAGGTCGCGGTCAGACCTACGTTTCGCGTTCATGGCAGGCGCCCGGGTGGCGGAATTGGCAGACGCAGTAGACTCAAAATCTACCGACGAAAGTCTTGTGGGTTCGACCCCCACCCCGGGCACCACCTTCAGCGGTAGTGGAAAATTGGGGGACGTCTGGGGGACAGTTGAGCCTTATTCCTGCACGTCCGGGCTGACCCGTGTTGTGGGAAATCCGCCGCCCGCGGAATTACGTCCTGACGGCGACGTTTGAGTTCTAATCTATCCCGACCGTTTTTATCGCCCCCGCTTCCGCAGCATCACCGCCCGCACATCGCAGACTCCGCCGCTGAAGCCCGCCGAAAGCCGCCATTTCTATTTCGCCCATCCATCGCGAAACCCCGACCACCCCATGAACCAAGCCAAACGATTCGCTCACTTCGCCCTCGTGGTGAGCTGCCTGACGGGCGCCCTCGCACTGACCTCCGTGCTCGGCGCCGCCGATGCCACCGGCACGATTACCGGACGCGTCCAAAGCAAGATCACCGGCGATTACCTCGAGAAAGCCCGGGTCACCCTCAAGGGTTCCGGTCAAGTGACCACGAGTGACGCCGGCGGC